>CALESS010000417.1 GCA_937907495.1 uncultured Anaerolineaceae bacterium | reverse complement strand
CCCTTGCCAGGTCTACTGCCCCTTCGCCGCCCAGCTCCCAATGCCGGCTGACCACCGCATCTTCTGCGCCGCCCTCCTCCATTGACATCTTGCGGATTAATTCCAACTCGGCTTCAGTATCTGTTGCAAACGAGTTAATCGCCACCACCACCGGAATGCCGAACTTGCGGGCAATCTTGATATGTTGCAGTAAGTTCCCCATCCCGGCCCGCAGCAGTTCCAGGTTCTCATTGGTGTAGGCTGCATCCAGGCTTTTCCCGGCGACCACTTTTGGCCCCCCGCCGTGCATCTTCAAAGCCCGCACGGTCGCCACCATCACCACCACATCCGGCACCAATCCTGAATAGCGGCACTTGATGTCGAAGAACTTCTCCATACCCATATCCGAGCCGAAGCCGGATTCGGTTACCACATAATCCGCCAGCTTCAGACCGATCATATCTGCCAGGATGGAACTGTTGCCGTGGGCAATGTTGGCAAACGGCCCGGCATGTACCAGCACCGGCGTCCCCTCCAGAGTCTGCATCAAGTTCGGCTTGATGGCGTCTCGCATCAAGACGGTCATCGCCCCGGCTACCCCCAGGTCTTCCGTGGTAATGGCCTCGCCGCTTTTGCTCACCGCCACCACAATTTCACCCAACCTTTTCCGCATATCCGCCAGGCCGGTGGTTAAAGCCAGCACCGCCATAATTTCACTGGCCACGGTGATATCAAACCCGGTTTCCCGTTCAAAACCCTCTTCCTGTTTGCCTTTGCCAATCGTGATCCCGCGCAGGAAACGGTCGCTGGTATCAATCACCCGCCGCCAGGCGATGCTTTGCGGGTCAATATCCAGGCGGCAGAGTTTGCTGCGTTCTTCGGCGGTCAACTCATCCGGGTCCGTTTTTTCAATGCCCAGTTTTTTCAACCGCCCCAGCAGACCCCTGCCAAAGGTGCGCTTGCCGTTTTTATCTGCCGGACAAAGCCGGTTGAAGAGCACATCATCGGTGGATTTCTCTTCATGCATATAGCGCACATCAATCGCTGCCGCCACCAGGTTGTGGGCCGCGGTGATGGCATGAATATCACCCGTTAAATGAAGATTGAACTCCTCCATCGGAATGACCTGGCTATACCCACCCCCGGCTGCCCCACCCTTGATGCCAAATGTTGGCCCCTGGCTGGGTTGGCGGATGCAGGTCATTACCCGGTAGCCCAGGTGGGCTCCCAGCGCCTGGCTCAGGCCCACGGTGGTCGTGGTTTTCCCTTCCCCCAGCGGGGTGGGGGTGATGGCTGTCACGTCAATATAGCGGCCATTCGGTTTATCTTTAAGGCGCTTCAAAACGTCCAATTTGATCTTGGCCTTATAGGGGCCATAAAATTCCAATTCTTCCGGAAGCAAACCCAATTCCTCCGCCACCAATGAAATGGGTTTGAGGTCAGATTCCTGGGCAATATCAATATCCGATGGAACCGGCACATGCCGTTTTAAGGTGATGGGCGTAAAGGGCTTGCCAGTCGGGTCAGCAGACGGTGGACACATGGGTCATACTCCTTTCAGATTTCGGAAATCTCCGGGATACAACATCATTATCAGACAATTTCAGTAGAATTGCAAGAAAATATCCGCCTTGTGGGGCATCTTCTCCTCAACCTGCCAACGCTCTATTTCCCGGTCAGCAGAACAATCCCGCCAATTGTCATCAGCGTGCCGAGGATCGTCTTCAAGGTCAATGGCTCCCCGGAAAAAATGATGCCCATCAGCGCTCCAAACAGGGGCGAGGTGAAAGCAATCGGCATCACCCGCGTCAGCGGGGCACCTTTCAAGGCGGTATAAAAGCACAGCATCCCCAGCGCTCCTGCAGCCACACCGCCCCCCACAATCATATACAGCAGCGCTTTAGAGCCTGCCTGGGGCAGGGTTTTCCATTGTGGAAAACTGACAATCGCCAGGATAATGAGAGCCGTGGCGGTGCGCAGGGTAATGCCCATCTGCGGTGAGAGGTTTCCCAGGTGCAGGCCCTTCTTCTCAAAGTATCCGCCCACCCCCCACAGGACCGCAGTCAACAACGCAAATAGTTCAGGGCGCATCCAATCTGTTTTCATCATTAAAGTCTTCTCCTGTTGAAACGAATCCTTAAAGAACCTATCAATTTTGAAATTTAAAGAATTGGGGCTTGTAAAAACGCATTAATTCGTATATACTGAAAGCACGAGTGGTTAAAAGTGGGTTAAAGTGGTTAATCAGCCCATTCTAGAGCAAGCGCCGGATTGATCCGGCGTTCCGCATATATAAGCGAGGTAGAACGGATGTTCCTGGGTCGTTTTGAACACACCATTGATGACAAAGGTCGTATGACCATTCCGGTTCGCTATCGCGATCTACTCATCAACGGCGCCTTCATCATGCAAGGCATTGACCAGAACCTCCTCGTTGTGCTGGCTGAAAACTTCGATCGCTTCTACGAAAACATCAGCCTGTTGAGCACCATGGATCCTACCGTTCGCAAGTTGCGCGAGAAAGTTTTCTCCGCCGCCGATCGCATCGAGATTGACCGTCTCGGCCGCATCCTCATTCCAGGCTTCCTCCGCCAGTACGCTCAACTGGAAGATAAAGCCATGGTGATCGGGGCAGGCTGAAACGTTGAAATCTGGTCTCCCGCATTGTGGGAAGTTCGTGACGCCAAACTTGCGGATGCCAGTTTTTCAACCGAGCTGGAGAAGTTCAACCTCACACTGCTCTAATGGACACCGCCACTCCTGCGGAATCCCTGCCGCACCAATCTGTACTTTACCAACCCATTATACACGCTTTACACCCACAAAGTCCGGGTTTTTATGTGGATGGAACACTCGGTGCAGGTGGGCACGCCCGCGGCATCCTCGAAGCCAGTTCCCCCGCCGGGCAGCTGCTGGGGCTGGATCTCGACCCCAGGGCCCTGGAAATCGCCCGCCAACACCTGCAAGCATTTGGCAGCCGGGCAATCATCCGCCAGGCATCCTACACCACCCTTCAAGACCAATTGTGGGAACTGGGCTGGACAGCCGTCCAGGGCATCGTCCTCGATCTCGGCGTTTCCTCCATGCAGTTGGATCAAGCCGAACGGGGCTTCTCCTTCCAGAAGGACGGTCCACTGGATATGCGCTTCAGCCCGCAGCAAACCACCACCGCCGCCTACCTGGTCAACCACCTGCCGGAGGATGAATTGGCAGAGATCATCTGGCGCTTTGGTGAGGAGCAGCAATCCCGCCGGATTGCCAGGGCCATCGTTCTCGCCAGGCCGTTGCAAACCACCCTTCAACTGGCTGAAGTCATCCGGAAAGCAATCGGCGGTCGCGGGCGGCTGCACCCCGCCACCCTCACCTTCCAGGCCTTGCGGATCGCAGTCAACGCCGAGCTACAGTCCATCGCCCAGGTTCTCCCACAGGCAGTGGATGCTCTCGCTCCGGGGGGAAGATTGGCAGTCATATCCTTCCATTCATTGGAAGATCGCCTGGTAAAGCAGTTTTTTCGGCGGGAAAGCCGGGATTGCATCTGCCCGCCGCAGCAACCTGTTTGCACCTGCGACCATCGGGCTCGGATCATCGAAATTGTGCGGCACCCCATTACCGCCGCCGAAGAGGAAATTCAGCAAAACCCCCGGGCACGAAGTGCCCGATTAAAAAAAAAAAAAAAAGTATGAAC
>CALESS010000416.1 GCA_937907495.1 uncultured Anaerolineaceae bacterium | reverse complement strand
CAGATTGAGCTGGGGATTATTCGCTCTCTTGTTCATTTGCCGCGGCCTGACCCCACACCTGGGCACCTCGCTGCGCATGTTGGCTTCCGGGCTGGGCACCGGGGCAGCCCTGGGGCTGCTCTGGCTGCTGCTCTCGGCCCGCAAGGAACCCGCCGTAAACCAGGAGCGCAACGGCTGGGCTGCCGGCCTGGCCCTGGCGGTGGGTCTTTCGGTGTTGCTGCGGGCTGCCGGAGGAGGGGTGGAGTACTCGCTCACCCCCGCCGGAGCCTGGAGCGGTTGGCTGCTGGCGGCCCTGCTGGGGTTATGCCTGCTGCAATTGGACTGGGCGCCCACCCCGCCGCAGCCTGCAAAAGGCCGGGGAGTGATCGGGCCGATGCTGGGGATTTACCTGGTCTTGACCCTGGTCTGGTTTGCCTTTTCGGCCCCTGCCGTCATCGTCCGTTGGACGCAGAGTAACTACCTGTTTGTGGTGGCTGCCGTCAGTTTACTTTCCCTGCTCTGGGTCTGGCTCGGGCTGCGCTTCCCCGCTTGGATGGATCGCATCTCCCCGCGCCTGCTGCTGGCCTGGAACCTGCTCTTCAGCCTGGCGTTGGTGCGCACCTTGCTGGCCCAGCGGGTGGCGTTTCCACCCGCGTTGAATTCCCCGGCGGTGGTGGTGGGCGCCCCCAGTCTCTGGCAGCACCTGCCGCTGTATGGCATGTTGCTGCTTTTCCCGGTCATCTTCCTGGATTTGCGGCTCTTCATCGGGCAGATACGGGAAGCAGCGCCTTCTGGACGCCAGTTAGCCGGGGGAATATTCCTCGGCGGTTTGGTGATGATCCTGCTGGTATTTGCCTACATATTCACCAACATCTGGGGCTATGTCGCCCCGATCAGCACGCTCTTCCGCAACCTGTTCTGGCTGCCGTTTCTATTGCTGGCGGTTGGCATCAGCCTGCTGGCCTGGCTCGGCCGTCAGAGCCGCCCGGCGGCAATTCCCGCCGCTCCGCTCGAGGGGCAGCAAGCCTGGCTGATCGGGCTGGCGGCGCTCTTTCTCTCCACGTTGCTTTTTGCCTGGCCCGCCCGCCGGATTCCGCCGCTTGCGGCTGGCAAAAATTCGCTGCTGGCGATGACTTATAACGTCCAACAATTTAACACCGAGGACGGACAGAAATCCTTCCAGGAGCAGCTTGCACTGGTACGCCAGGTGGATGCGGATATCCTGGCCTTGCAGGAAAGTGATTCGGCCCGCATTGCCTTCAACAACAATGATTATGTGCATTACTTCGCCGAAAAGCTGGGCTACTACGCTTATTACGGCCCCACCCCGGTCACCGGAACGTTTGGCACGTCCATCCTTTCCAAATACCCGTTGCAAAACCCACGCACTGTGTTCACCTTCAGTGACGAAGATGAGGTGGGGGTGGCCGAGGCGGAAGTGGAAATCAACGGCAAGCGCATCACCATCTTCAACGTCCACCCGGATGGCTCAAATGCGGCCAAGCTGGTGTTTGCCCGCAGCGTGCTGGGGCGCGCCCTGGAGCAGCCCTCGGTGGTGGTGCTGGGGGATTTCAACCTGCGCGATACCGACGAAGCCTACCAGCTCTTTGACAGCGCCCTGGTCAACGCCTGGACCAGCACCTACCCCGACAAAATCAGCCCGGATGGACTGGATATGTCCAGGCGCAACCGGATTGACCACATCTTCACCTCGGCGGACCTGCAAGCCCGCAACCCGAAATATGTGCTGCCGCCGGAATCCTTCACCGATCACCCGGTGCACTGGAGCGAGCTTTACTGGGTGAAACCCTGATCCCTTTGCGGGCAGGCCCAAGGATTGGGAAGGCAGGCTGTCCCTCTGTGGTTCGGCCCAGATGTGTTATGATTGGGGCAGGAGGTAACCATGATCGTTAAAGCCTGGAATAATGGAGCCCAAAACCGCAATGGTTCGGGCTATGGATTCAAAGTTTCGACAACGGACCGCGACGAGCACTTTAAACCGGAGTGGACTTCCATCACGGTGGAACTGCCCGGTGAAGAAGAGCTGGTGGAGATCAGTATTGATCCGGTCAGCTTTTGGGACGAAAATGGACAGGAACTGACCAGCCCGGAAATCGGCAAGTGGCTGCGGCGTAATGGCCTGGCACCCTGGCCCAAGGGCAACCCGCCTTTTATCATCCTCGAACCGGTGGCAGATAACCGCTTCCGCCTCGAAAAAGGCCACAAACAAACCAGCAAAATCTAGCCCGCTCCGGGTGCAGCGAACTGGATGCTCTCTGTTCGCCTGTATCCGTGGATGGGGCGCGCTTGCCTTGCCCCCGGAGACCCCTGCCTGCATGACCGAACCCTTCTGGAAGACCACTCCCCTGGCCGAAATGACCACCGCCCAGTGGGAATCATTGTGTGATGGCTGCGCCCGTTGTTGCCTGATCAAACTAGAGCACCCCGACGATGGCGAGGTGGTTTACACCCGCATCGCCTGCCAGTACCTGGATCTCGTCCGCTGCACCTGCACCGATTACCCCAACCGCCATACCCTGGAGCCCTTCTGCGTCCAACTGACCGTGGCGCGCATTAAAGAGTTCACCTGGCTGCCTGAGACCTGTGCCTACCGCCTGCTGGCGGAAGGCAAGGAGCTGGCCTGGTGGCACCCCCTGGTCAGCGGGAATCGCAGCAGCGTCCACCGGGCGGGTATTTCCGTGCGCGGCCTTGCCATCTCTGCCAAAGCAGTCCCCGAGGAGCAGTGGGAAGATCATATTCTCTGGGATTGATTTTTCCCACCATTTTCTGCTTCCGGCTGCGGCAAACAACCCTTCCAACCAGGCCGCGTAGGCCGGGCTTAACCCGTTATAATCCACCCATGAAACGCATTGCCTTGCTCGTGCTCACCGGCTTGCTGCTGACAGCCTGCAGCGGCCCGCTCTTCAGCCCCACCCCGCTGCCCGGCCTGCCCGCTGGCACGCTCACCCCCTACTATACGCTCACCCCCTCTCCCACCTCGCCCGCCAAAACACCCATCCCCGTCAGCCCTTCACCTACCCTCTCACCGACCCCTTTCATCCATAAAGTAAGCCCCGGGGAGGTGTTTTCAGCCATCGCTGCCCGTTATGGCCTGACCTACGATGAACTGCGGGCCGCCAACCCGGATGTTTTTCTCTCGCCG
>CALESS010000415.1 GCA_937907495.1 uncultured Anaerolineaceae bacterium | reverse complement strand
GTCTGTGGTGATGAACGCCTGACGTATGCGGAAGTTGAGTCACGGGCGAACCGATTGGCGCAGGCATTAATAGAGCACGGCTTTCAACGCGGGGAGCGGGCTGTGCTCTTCCTGCCCAATTCGCTGGAGCTGGTGATCAGCATTTTTGGGGTATTGAAAGCAGGCGGGGTATTTGTTGTGATTCATCCCTCCACCAAGCCTGAAAAGCTTGAATACATCCTGCTGAATTGTAGCGCCAAAGTGCTGTTCGCTGAAACGCAACAAAACATCCTCTGCCGCACCTTTCTGATGAAAATTCCGACCCTCAAGCTGGGCATCCTGTCCAACTTTCCGACCGGAGAATTAATCCCGCAGAATATTTTGATTCTGCCGTCCATCTTCAAGCGTTATCCGGATATCCGGCCGCGGCCCACCAACATTGATTTAGACCTGGCGACCCTGATCTACACCTCCGGCAGCACCGGAGAGCCGAAGGGAGTGATGAGTGACCACAGTAATGTGGTTTTTGCTGCCAGTTCCATCATCCAATATCTGGAGAACACCGAAGAGGATGTGGTCATCAATACATTGCCTTTGTCGTTTGATTACGGGCTTTACCAGCTCCTGATGACCTTCAAGTTTGGCGGACGGCTGGTGCTGGAGCGGTGGTTCGCCTTTCCAGCGGTGATCTTAAACCGCATTGGGGCGGAGAAAGTAACCGGCCTCCCCGGTGTGCCGACCATCTTTGCCCTGTTGCTGCAAATGGATTTGAAACGCTTCAACCTTTCCAGCCTGCGCTACATTACCAATACGGCTGCCGCGCTGCCTTCCAGCCACATCGAAGCCATTCGGGAAGCATTCCCCTGGGTGAAATTGTATTCCATGTACGGTCTGACCGAAACCAAGCGCACCCTCTACCTGCCCCCGGAGGAGCTGGATCACCGTCCGGCTTCCGTGGGCATCCCCATCCCGGGGACAGAAGCATGGCTGGTGGACGACACAGGCCGGCGGGTTGGCCCGGGCGATATTGGCGAGCTGGTGGTGCGCGGGCGGCACGTGATGCGCGGTTATTGGAACGATCCGGCGGCAAGCGCAGAACGCTTCCGGGCGGGCGAGGTGCCCGGAGAGAGATTGTGCTATACGGGCGATCTTTTCCGCATGGATAATGAAGGCTTCTTTTACTTCGTAGCCCGCAAGGATGACATCATCAAGTGCCGGGGCGAGAAGGTATCGCCGCGCGAGATTGAGAACGTCTTATATAAGCTGGTAGGCGTGCGGGAAGCGGCGGTGATTGGCATTCCCGACCCGGTGATGGGGCAATCCATCAAGGCCTTTGTGGCATTGAATGATCCAAAGATTACCGAAGCCGATATTCTGCGGCATTGCCGCATTCACCTGGAGGATTTATTGATGCCCCAGCAAGTGGTAATCCTGCCGGGGCTGCCCAAAACCGATTCCGGCAAGATCAGCAAGAAGGATCTTTCCTGAGCCAGGATACCAACCATGTGTGGAATTGTCGGCGCCCTCCAACTGCGTGAGCCAGGCCTGATCTCCGAGGAGATGCTGGGCCGTATGCTGGCGCGCATTCAGCACCGCGGGCCGGATGAGTTCGGTACCTTTGTGGATGATTGGTGCGGTCTGGGGAACGCCCGCCTGAGCATCATTGACCTGAGCAGCGGTCAGCAACCGATTGGAAATGAAGACGGCAGTTTGTGGATCGTCTTCAACGGAGAAATTTTCAATTATCCGGAATTACGTCTGGAACTGCTGGCGCGCGGCCATCAACTGAGCACCCATTGTGATACGGAAGTGGTGCTGCACCTGTATGAGGATTACGGCCCGGATTGCCTGAAGCACCTGAACGGTCAATTTGCCATTGCCATCTGGGATACCCGGCGGCGCAGTCTCTTCCTGGGACGGGATCGAATGGGTGTGAGGCCGATCTTCTATTCGCTTCAGGATGACCGGTTGTTTTTTAGCTCGGAAACCAAAAGCCTGCTGGAGGCGCCCGGCATGTCCTTTCGGATTGATCGCGAGGCCCTGGCTGAGGTGTTCACCTTTTGGAGCGTGCAACCCCCGCGGACGATCTTTGAAGGCATCCTCGAATTGCCCCCGGCCCACTGGATGCTGGTGGAGGATGGTCAGGTTCAAATTGAACGCTACTGGCAATTGGATTTCACCCCGGCTGCCGGGAAGCGGTCGGATGAAGATTGGCTGGAAGAATTTGAACACTTGCTGGTGGATGCGACCCTTATCCGCCTGCGGGCAGATGTGCCGGTGGGGGCTTACCTCAGCGGGGGCCTGGATTCTTCCACCACCACTGCCCTGATCCGCAAGCACATCTCCAACCGTTTGGAGACGTATTCAATTGCCTTTCGCGATCCAGATTATGACGAAAGCCAGTACCAATTGCGCATGGCAGAGCATCTTGGTACGCGGCATCATATTGTTCATTGCGACTATGAAGATATCAGCCGGGCCTTGCCGGAAGTAATCTGGCATACGGAAACCCCGATATTGCGAACCTCTCCCATCCCCATGTTTTTGCTTTCGCGGCTGGTGCATGAGGATGGCTTGAAAGTGGTTGTGACCGGGGAAGGGGCAGATGAATTTTTGGCGGGGTATGATATTTTCAAAGAAGCGATGATCCGCCGATTCTGGGCTGCAGATCCCGATTCCAGCTTGCGCCCGCGGCTGCTGCAAAAGCTCTACCCTGATATTCGGCGGCTGAACCGTTCCGCCCAGGATTACCTGACAGCCTTTTTTCGACGCGGGCTAAGCGAAATCGCCGACCCTTATAACTCGCATCGGATTCGCTGGAACAACACCCGGCGCCTGGCACGGTTCCTCGCGCAGCCAGCCGTTGGGGCACCTGGTGGGTGGGGCGGCCTTCCGGCGCTGCCAGAAGGTTTCCGCGAATGGCCCGAATTGGGGCAAGCCCAATATCTGGAGGTGGCGACTTTTCTTTCGCCATACCTGCTCAGCTCGCAAGGGGACCGGGTGGCGATGGCCCATTCGGTGGAAGGGCGTTTCCCCTTTTTGGATACCCGCCTGGTGGAGTTCTGCAATCGGCTGCCGCAGCATCTTAAGTTAAATGGCCTGTTGGAAAAATTCCTGCTACGCAAACTGGCTGCACCCCTATTGCCAGCCGAGATTACCAAACGGGTTAAACGCCCATACCGGGCACCGATCCACCGCAGTTTCTTTCAGCCGGCGCCGGCGGAGTATGTCCGCGAGATGCTCTCTCCGGAATCCATCCAGCAGGCTGGACTCTTTCAATCGGAGATGGTTGCCCGGCTGGTTTCAAAGGCTGCCAGCGGCGCCGATTTAACCGAGGTGGAGGATATGGGGTTGGTGGGCATTCTTTCCACCCAGATCGTATTCGACCGGTTTGTGAAATCACCGGCTGCGGCGCGCCCGATCCCGCAGGATAAGCCCTTTAAGACCATCAATCTTATTCAGAATCGGATTTGAGATGAAAATTATTGAACCAGCAAAACAGGCTATTGTATTCAGCCGGGCTTGCTTAAGCCTGGATGTGGAATGTGAAGTGGAGCGAATTGTCGAATTTATGCGCCAATCGGTTGGGCAAATCCTGCGCCGCAGGGGGGCTGTCCTCGGCATCAGCGGCGGAATTGATTCCTCGGTGGTGCTGGGGTTGTGCGTAAAAGCCTTCGGGCCGGAGAAGGTGCTGGGTTTGATGCTGCCGGAACGCGAGTCTTCTCCGGACAGTTTAACCCTGGCCCAAGGATTGGCTGATTTCTTCGGGATCAAAACCCTCACCGAGGATATTACGCCCATGCTGGAGGGCGCAGGCTGTTACCAGCGGCGGGATGAAGCCATCCGCCGGCTGTATCCGGAGTATGGTGCGGGCTGGAAGGTGAAGATTACCCTGCCCGGCAGTCTGCTGGATGACGAAACCTTGAACGTGTTTCGGGTGACGGTTATTTCCCCCTCCGGCGAAGAACAATCGCAGCGCCTGCCGGTGAATGAATTTCTGCAAATTGTGGCTGCCTCCAATTACAAGCAACGGGCGCGCATGAATATGCTCTATTACCATGCAGAACTGCGCAATTTTGCCGTGATGGGCACCGCCAATAAAAATGAGCACGACCTGGGCTTTTTTGTCAAATATGGTGATGGCGGAGTGGATTTACAGCCGATTGGTCATTTGTTCAAGAGCCAGGTATACCAGCTTGCTGCTTTCCTGGAGATTCCTGCTGAAATTCGCCAGCGCCCGCCGACCACGGATACGTATTCCGCCGGCAGCACCCAGGAAGAATTCTTCTTCCGCCTGCCGTTCGAGGTGCTGGATTTGATCTGGTGTGGGATGGAGCGGGGTATTCCGGCGGCGGTGATTGCAGCGGAGCTGGGGATTACTTCCGGGCAAGTGGAACGGGTATGGGAAGACATCATCCGCAAGCAGCGCACCACGGCCTATTTACGCCACTCGGTGCTTCACCTGGATGATAAGGAGCCGGTGAAATTATGACCAGGCGAATGACGCGCCGGGAGTTCCTGCGGTTTGCGCTTGGCAGCAGTGCCATGGCGGCTGCCGGGATGGTGGCTGGTTGTATTTCCGGGAAAACCCGCATCCTGCCTGTCTCCGGCTCGAGCGGCGGACTCACGCAATACCTGCCGCTGGTGATGAATCCGGAGACACAGCCCATCCCCACGCCGAATCCCACTCCCACCACCCCGCCCGCCGCCAACCGGGTGGTGCATGTCTGGGATGACCAGGCAACCAGTTGGAATTTCAGCTCAGGTTGGTATGGGGATTTTGTCAGCCAGGCGCGGGTGAATGAGATGACGGAGCGTGGATTAAAAGCGCTGACGGGCAAAGCTACCATAGCGGAGGCATGGCAATCCCTGCTGCCGGGTTATTCCGCCGGCAAGGGTATTGCGATCAAGGTGAATTTTAACAACTGCTGGGGTGATTGCAATGAAATCACCAACCGGATTGATGCCCTGGCGGAGCCGGTCAATGCGCTGGTGAGCGGGATGTTATTGGCCGGGGTGCAAGCGCAGGATATCTGGATTTATGATGCGTTGCGCCCGATCCCCAACCGTTTTCGCAGCCGGATGGTGAATCCCAATGTGCAGATTTTCGACTCCGGGGTGTGTGGAACGGCTGCCGGTTTCAGCAGCGCCGAGGAATCAGCCACCCTCCACTTCAACCATGCACCACTGACCACCCGCCAGTTGACCGATGTGCTGGTGAATTGTACCTATCTGATCAATATGCCCATCCTCAAGGATCACGGCATTTCTGCGGTGAGCCTGGGGTTCAAGAACCATTATGGCTCCATTGATTGTGTACTGTGCAATGATGGAGATTACCTGCATCGCCTGATTGACCCTGAGAATCCGGCCTACTCTTCCTCCTACAATCCGCTGGTGGTCATCAATCAGAATCCCAACATCCGGGGGAAGACTGTGCTGGTGGTGGGGGATGGGCTGTTCGGGGCGCTTGGCAATACCACCTACGCCCCCAGCCGCTGGGCAAGTTTTGGGAATGCATCTCCCAACAGCCTGTTTTTCTCGCGAGACCCGGTTGCCGTGGAGTGTGTAATGTTTGACATCCTGAACGCAGAACCGATCTGGCATCCACGGCGCGGCGAAACGGAAGATGATCACCTGGTGCTGGCGGCCGCGGGAGGCATGGGCAGCTACGAACGGGCTGACCCCTGGCTGGATACGTATACCCTTATTGATTATTCCCGGATTGAAATTTAACCTATCATTGAAGACACCGCTGGACATCCTCGCAGAAAAGGTGTGGGAACTGAATTGAATAAACGATTGTTTTTATTAAACGGGTTGTTTATCCTGGGGGTGGTGCTCAACCATGCCGCCGGCTGGGGAACGGTAGCCATGTTCTGCTGGGCGCACCGTTTTCTCCCGGCTGGGATGGCGGCAAGCAGCCAGGTGGGTTCGCTGGCTTATTATATTTTGATCATCGTCCGCCAGATTACAGCCCTCAGCGTGGCGGGGTTCCTTTTCACGGCGGGTTGCTTCCTGGTATATGCCGGGCGGGGCAGCCAGCAAACCCTCAGTTGGAAGTTTATCCGTACCCGCATCTTGAACCTGCTCATCCCGTATTTTATCTGGTCGGTCATTATCTTTGTTCAAATCTATATTACCGAGGGCGTAACCCACACTCCGCTGGAGTACCTGGGGTTGTTTCTCTCCACCGGCGCAGACGGACCGTATTATTTTGTGCCGCTGATGTGCTATCTCTATCTGTTGGCACCCTTTTTGATGCGCCTGGCAAAAGAGCGCCCTGTGATTTTGCTGATGCTTGCCGGGTTGCTCCAGGTGGGCACTTCGCTCTTCCGGTATGCGTACCTGGCGTTTGGCAGCACACCGGCCATAGATTTCTTGCTCAAAATCTCACCGGATTGGTCGGTGCCCCGCTGGATCCTCTTCTTCAGCGCGGGGCTGGTGGTTGGCACCCACCTGGAAACGTTTAAAGCCTGGCTGAAGCGGGCAAAGCCCTGGCTGGGATGGGCCGTGCTGGTGGCGGGCCTGGCAGCCATGGTGGAACCCGAGTTGGTGTATCGCCTGGGCGGGCTGGAGTGGCGGAGTGTTCCATTCCCCCTCACTCACCAGGTGTATTCGCTGCTGGCCGTTTTCCTGTTGATGACCTGGGAAGTGGAAAAAACCTGGCTCTTCAAACCGCTTTATTATTTAGGTTCACGCAGTTATGGCATTTACTTGACGCACCACAAGGTTATGGAGATTATCGGGCGGGTGATTTATCACCTTGCACCCGGGTTCCTGGCTTACCAGGTGCCGCTCTCGCTGATTTTTTTGGGCGGCGGATTGGGCCTTTCGCTGGGGTTGATGAAAGTGGTGATTATGACCCCCCTGCGCCGTTATTACCGTTACCTGTTTGGTTGATACCATAAAAAGAGTGATTTCATGACCAACCGCTCCGTCTCACAAATCATCTTCCGCAATTCCTCCCTTGGCTTTGGTGCACAGGCAGCCATTAAAGTGCTGTCTTTCATCTTTTCCATCATGGTGGTGCGGAGGTTGGGTGCGGAAACATACGGAGAATACACGGCGGTGCTGGCCTTCACTGCCATCTTCAGTATCTTCTCGGACCTGGGGTTGAGTGCGTTCACGGTGCGGCAGGTGGCGCGCCTGCGGGAAGAGCCGGACTCCACCCGCCAGGTGAATGAGTTATACGGGAATGTGCTGGGCATCCGCTTGCTGCTTTCCCTCCTGACCATCGGAATCGTGGTCTTGTTTGCCGTGGTAACCAAGCGCCCGCCGGAGCGAATTTTGAGCATCGCTCTCTATTCGCTGACCCTCATTTTATACAGTGTCGGCGGGGCAAGCGATTCCATTCTGGCGGGATATGAGCGCCTGGATCTCTCCTCCCTCGGCAAGGTGATTAACCAGTTTGGATTTGTTATTTTTGGAACCCTGGCCCTGGTTTTCAAGCTGGGGGTGAATGGCCTGATTGGGGCTACCTTGATTGCGGTGGGGTTGATGGCCGCGTATTGCGCTTTACAGGTTCATTTGATCGGGATTCGCCCGCAGCCGCGGCGATTGCTGGATGCCTCGAGCCTAATCCGCTTGAGCCTGCCGTTTGGCATCATTGGGTTTGCACTTGGGCTGTCCTATAAATTCAGCACGGTCTTACTGGATATTTTCCGGACGAGCACAGAGACCGGTTTTTACAATGCGGCTTACAACCTGATCTTCTCGTTTGTGTTGATCTCCAACATCCTCAACACCACGCTTTATCCCACGCTGGCCCGCCAATCCGTCCGCGGGGCGGGTGAATTGCCTTTGATTTACCAACGATTCTTCCGCTATTTGTTGATTATTTCCCTGCCAATTGCAGTCGGTGGATGGGCGCTGGCCTCGCCAATTATTCATTTCCTGTATGACGTTGAGTTTGCAGCCTCCACCCAGGTTTTTCAAATAGTGATCTGGACCGTGCCGCTGTTGTTCTTGTCGGAGTTTTTGGGGTATGTCATCGTTCTCAGCAACCGGGAAAAGCGGGTAGCTGTGGCCGTGACCCTCAGCAGCTTCTTCAACGTGCTGATGAACCTGATCCTGGTGCCGCGTTATGGCTTGATCGCCGCCGCCTGGATTGCAGTGCTGACCGAATCCATCCTGGTGACGCAGCATCTAATCACCCTGCGCAAGGTTATTCCCAGCATTCCGAACAAGGCAGAAATTCTGCGCGTTTTCATACCGCCGCTGGGAATGGGAATCGCCGCATTGCTGGTGCGGGAAATCTGGCCGTTTTGGCTGGTTTTTGCGGTATGTCTTCTCAGCTATGTTCTTTTCGTTTTCCTCAGCCAGGCGGTGGGCAAGAATGAACTCAAACAACTGCTTAAGCTGGCTTTAGCGCGGCGGGAACTTTCTGCCGGCAGGGAGCTGCCATGAAGATCCTGATCGCCACACATCATAGTCCACCCAACTACCTGGGAGGGGTGGAGTGGGTCACCCTGCATGGCGCGCAGTGGCTGCAGGCGCATGGGCACGAGGTGGAGATCGTCTCGATTGAGGAAATCCGCAGTCTGCCGGGGGGTGAGGTAACCAGCCAGGAAGAGACCTACCAGGGAATCCGTATCCAGCGCTTGAGCATCCCTGCCAGCCCGGACGAGGAGAAATTTCAGCAATCCTACTGGAATGGTCCGGTGGGGCGGTGGTTCGAACAGCATTTGAAGGAGCAGCAGCCGGATATTGTGCATTTGCATAGCGGGTATTTGATTACGGTCTCGGTTCTCGAGGCAGCCAGGAATCAAGGCATCCCGACGGTGCTTTCATTGCACGATTACTGGACCGTCTGTCCGCGGATTAATTTGCTCCACCCGGATGGAAGGCGCTGCCCTGGCCCGGAAGAGAACCGTTGTGCCTGGTGTCTGCTCACCGAAAAGCGCAGGTTCCGCTGGTTGGAACAACTGGCAGGAAGGGATCTCCAGCCCTGGGTGGAGCGTCCACCGCTTGCCCGTTGGTTCGGCATGGAGGAGGTCTCCCATCAGGTCCGTGAGCGACAGGAGAAAATCAACCAGCAATTGCAGCAGGTGGATGTGATCATGGCGCTGAGTGAGCTCACCCAGAAAATGGTTTTGCAGCAGGGGATTGATCCCGAAAAGGTGATGCTCTCACCGAATGGATTGAATATCTCGCGCTGGCCGAAGCCGCTGCCTGCCAAGAAGCCCTCCCAGACCTTCCGCTTTGGATACCTGGGGAACCTCACGCCGATCAAAGGCGCCCAGGTATTGGTGCAGGCGTTTCGCAAGCTAACCTCTGAAACCCGGCCCCTGGAGCTGCGTCTGTATGGGGATGCCAAAAAAGACCCGGCGTTCAGCCAGCGTTTGCAGCGGCTGGCGGGTGGAGATGGGCGCATTCGTTGGATGGGAGTTTATGAAAACCAGCGGCTGCCGGAAATTCTCAGCGAGATTGATGTACTTGTGGTACCTTCTTTGTGGAATGAAGTCTGCCCACTGGTGAT
>CALESS010000414.1 GCA_937907495.1 uncultured Anaerolineaceae bacterium | reverse complement strand
TCCCGGACCGTCCCCCCTGCGCCTGCGGAACGTCCTCCCGTTCCCCAGCCTCCCGCCTCCCTGGAAATCCCCAGCCTGCGCACTCCGCGCTGGTTTCGCGTCCGCGTCACAGATACCCAGACCGGTAAAGTGCGGGTCAACATCCGCCTGCCCATCAACGTCATCAACGCCGGCATCAAGATGGGCGCCCGCTTCTCCCCCGAAGTGGAAGGCCTGGATATGGACGAACTCGCCGGCCTCATCAACTCCGGTACCATCGGCCAGATCGTAGATGTATTTGACGAAGAAGATGGCGAACATGTGGAAGTGTTCCTGGAGTAATTTTTATAAATCACATTCCCCCAAAGGAGAACTGACCCATGCAATCCACCACCGTACATCATTGGATGAACGACCTGATCGTATTTGTTGACCCGGATGCCACCGTAGCCGAAGCCCTGTCCATGATGCGCCGGCGCTACATCCATAGCGTCATTGTCAATAAAACCGAAACCAGCCCGGAATATGGCATTCTTACCTCCACCGATATTTGCGACAAGATTGTAGCCCAGGAACGCAACCCTGGCACAACCAAAGTGCGGGAAGTGATGAACTCCCCCCTCACGGTGGTGCCGGAAAACCTGGGGCTGAAAGAATGCGCCCTCATCATGCGCGAGAAGAGAATCCACCACCTGCCGGTGGTCAATGCCGGTGGTGCCCTGGTGGGGATGATTTCCGCCACGGATTTCCTGGTGGTTGCCGAAGCGATGGGGCGCGCTCCCGGAGAACGAATCGAGTAGACGTTGCGCCGCTTATTTTGCATTTTAATGGTATTGCTTTTTGTCACAGCCAGCGGACTCGGCGTCCGCCCTGTCCGCGCCACCACCGGCGCCTATGATGTGCTGGCCGCGGTCAATGCACTGCGGGCCGCCAACGGACTGCCCGCCCTGGAAGCCAATGGCTCGCTGATGGCTGCCGCCCAGGGCCACTCCGAATACCAGGCGTTCCTCGGTCACTGGACGCATGAAGGCGCAGGCGGCTCCACCCCCACCAGCCGGGCCATTGCTGCCGGTTATGGCGGCGGAGCCACTATTTTTGTCTCCGAGAACGTAGCCGAAATCAGTACCAACGGCGGCATGGACTTTCTTCTCTATACCATCTGGGCCGATGCGATCCACTGGAACACCATGACCAATCCCAACTACACCCACGCCGGGGTTGGGGTTGCCGAGGCCAATGGTGAAGTGTTTTACACGCTGGATGTGGGGTGGATTTCCGGCTCCCCGGCAGTGCAAGGCACCCCCCGCCCGACGGTTGCCGGCTCGGTTGCCACTGTGCAATACGTCCAACCCGTGCTGGCTGCAACCCCGCGCGAGGATGGCTCGATTGTGCACGTGGTTGAATATGGCCAGGCCCTTTCCACGATTGCCGAAATCTACGGTGTCACCGTGGATCAAATCAAGGCTCTCAACCAGCTGTCCGGCAACACCATCTGGGTTGGCATGGAGTTAATTATCCGGGTGGCCTTCACCCCCTCGATGACTCCCACCGTCACCTTTACCCCGGTGCCGCCGACCCTCACGTCCCCACCCCCCCCCCCCCACCGCCCCCCCCACCCTCAACTTCAACCTCGCCAGCCACATCCCCCCC
>CALESS010000413.1 GCA_937907495.1 uncultured Anaerolineaceae bacterium | reverse complement strand
GGCAAAATCCAGAGCCACCAACGAGGGGGAGTAGTTTCCGTAAGGCGGATTACTTTGATCGGTGGCAAAGTGATAAACCGCCTGACCTCCCATGGAAATTCTGAATTCCGCAAGCCGGTTGTTGGGTGCGGGTTCCACATTGATCGTGAATGGATCCACATGGATTTTACACTGGTTGGGGGCGGTTATATAGCACCCCGCATTGATCGGGCTGGCGTACACCGAGAGCAGATTGGCAGCCTTTGTCTGCCTTGCCTGCACACCCAGCAAAACTACAACACACAGCATGAGAGCTACAAACAAGATGAGGGTCCAGCGCTTTTTCATTTTTTCCTCCAATGGAATGGGTTATTTGGAAATATCTGGTTAATTATTGGTTTTTGGCCACAGGTGTTTCCTGTTTTGTGAAGGCGATCTCCGCGCTGTTTTTCAGTTCCGCCCCCTGTTCTCCCAATTTTCCGTTCCATTCCTCGATCAGTTGGGCTGCCTTCGGACTGAAACTGCTATGGGCATCCTTTACCAGCAGCACCCGGTAGCCAGCTTTCAGCCCGCCCAGCGTGGTGGCTCTTACACAGCCGTGGGTGACCATGCCAGTCACCACCAACGTATGCACCTGTTGGGAGTGGAGAATGGCTTCCAATTCCGTATCTTCAAAGGCGTTTCCATGCCGCTTGTGGACTGTGAAATCCGGCTGCATGGTTTGCAGGGCGGGGTGAAACTGCCAGCCGGGGGTGCCAAAGACCAGGTTCCCCTCCCCGGCATGCTGAATGTAGATGACCGGGGCGCCGGCCTCGTGCGCCGCCTGCACCAGGCTGGTAATGTTTTGAATCAGCTCTTCAGCCTTGTAAACCGGGTTGGATTTTTCGAACATTTCCTGCTGCACATCAATAACGAGCAGGGCTGCATGGGCAAGTTTTTCGTGCATGGGAATCACCTCTCGTTGAATCTCAAAAAAAACTTCCGGATAAATTATTCCTCTGGCTTACCCAGGTTGAGGGCCACTGCCAGCACACCAGCCAGCACGCCCACCAGGGTGAATGACATGTTGCTCAACACCCGCGCACTTTGGCCGGAAAAGCCATCCAGCCCCCAGAAGATGACCGCCGCCACCAGGCTGAAGACATACAGATACGCCGCCAACACTTGCAGCCAGCTTAAACGAGATTCCTTCTCGCCCGCCCTCAAGGGGGTCTTGGACCAGGAGGTGAAGTTGACCGCCGAGGAAATGGAGCGCGGCTTACCCGTGGTAAATTGGGAAATACCGAAAATGGCGCCGAAATGGGTGGCCAGCGCTCCGCCAATCACGGTGATGGCTTGCGTCACCACCTCCGGGATGCTGGGTTCGCTGTCGCTCCCCAGGCTGGCAACGCCGGCCCAGGCAATCCCGCCCAGGTAAGCCAGGGCAGCCAATAACACCAGGATGATGATTAATGGGCGCAGTTGGTTCATGAGGTTCCTCCGGAGAAGGGGATGAAGGATGATGGCTTCCCGTAAGCAGGGCGGGGATGGTAATGAGCCGTGTGAAGTGTGGTTGGATATATTTATTGTAGCCCGAATCCGGCGCTCGTCAATCAGCAGGCAGGGTGAATTGAAGCGGGTCACGCCCCGGCCGGGCAGAGCGCTGGATCTCCAATCTCCGCCGCTTTTAAGATACAATTACCCCATGCTCCACCTTCCCAACCGACTCTTCCGGTACTTCCCCACAATCGGCTCGACGATGGACGCCGCCCGGAGCTGGGCAGAGGAAGGCGCGCCGGATGGAGCGGTGGTGGCAGCGGATGAGCAGACCAGCGGGCGGGGGCGGCTGCAACGCAACTGGGTGACGCGGCCGGGTTCCGCCCTGGCGTTCAGCCTGGTGCTGCGACCCACCCCCGCAGAGCGCGCCCACCTCGCGCTGCTCTCCCCGTTGGGCGCGCTCGCCGTTTGCACCGCGCTGGAGCAGGAGCTATCCCTGGTCCCACAGATCAAATGGCCGAACGACGTCCTGCTGGCCCGGCACAAGGTATGCGGCATCCTGGCGGAGACCTCCTGGCAGGGCGAGCCGCTGCCTGCGGTCATCCTGGGGATTGGGCTAAACGTCACCACCGACTCGCTGCCGCCCCCTGCGGAGTTACTGTTCCCCGCCACCTGCGTGGAAGCGCACACTGCCCAACCGGTGGATCGCAACCGACTGCTGGCGGCAATCCTGGATCAACTGGATCATTGGCGCCGCCTGCTTGGCAGCCCGGCTTTTCAGGAAGCCTGGCAGGAGCGCCTGGCCCTGCGCGGCGAGATGGTGGAAATTCAATCCCCGGCCCACACCCCGCTTGTT
>CALESS010000412.1 GCA_937907495.1 uncultured Anaerolineaceae bacterium | reverse complement strand
ATGGTTTTGATGTTACACCTCCCGCAATCGGGCGATTAATTGCCGCAGTGGGATCACCTGCCGCCCCTTTTTTCCCCGGCTTAGCTTACGCAGTAAACCATGCCAGATCACCTTGGGGGCGGTGAGAACCACAATTTCAATTTTCAATAGCCATGCCGCCAGGTCTCCATGCGCCTTGCGCATCAGGCGTACCCGGCTTTGATACATATCCCCTTCCCTGGCAGCTTTGCGGTGCTGACTGCTGCCACCCCCATGGTGCAGAACCTGCGCCGCCGGTTGATACCAAATCTGCCAGCCAGCCCGCCGGAGCGCCAGGCAAAAATCTACCTCCTCCGCGTACATGAAATACTGATCCGGCAGACCGCCCACCACCAGGTAAACATCCCGGCGGATGAGCATACAGGCGCCATTCACATAATCCACCATCTTCGGGCCAGCTTCCACCTCTGCCCCATAGCTGGGATAGGAAGAACCGAATATCCGCCTCCCCAGGGTGGAGAGGATCAAGAACTCCCGCCAGGGGGTGGGGAAATCAGCATACGAAAATTGGAATGACCCGTCCAGGTTCAATAAACGTGCCCCGACCACGGCTGCTTTTTCCGTCTGGCGGATGAAATTCACCAACATTTCCACGGCCTGTGGATGGGCACGCGTATCGCTATTGAGCAGCAGTAAATATTCCCCGCGGGCAATGACCGCGGCCTGATTATTGCCGCGGGCGAAGCCCACATTCTCCCCATTCTGGAGCAATTGCACCCCGGGGAATTTCTCCCTCACCATCCTGGCAGAGCCATCTGTGGAGGCGTTTTCCACCACGATCACTTCTGTCGCCAGATCAGTGGTGGCTTCCAACACAGCCGAAAGACATTCCTCCAGCAAGGCGCAGGTATTCCAACTAATGATAATCACCGAAACCACGGGCCGGGCAGCAGACTCAATCATCTTGCGGCTCCTTCCACCGGCGGGGTCATTTTATCCAGGCTAAGAATCACGCCCATGAAAATCCAGTTATAGACGGAATAATCAAACCCGGCAATCGTCTGGGTGTAGGCGAAGGGGAAGAGCCAATCGCCGAAGAACATCATCATCAACCCGCCCAGGGTTCCCGCCAGGCAGGCAGCGGCCAGGGCTTCAAAAAAGTCTCCCCGGCCCCGCAGACGGCGCAACAATCGCCACCCCATCCACAGCAGGCGGATGAAAAACCACATCATTAAGCCAAAACCGACAATCCCGGTCTGCGCCAGCATATCCAGGTAGTTGTTGTGGGTCGCCATAGCCTGGTTGGGAAAATAGGTCATGTAATAAATGGCATAACCTGCAGGTCCGGTTCCAAAGAGCAGATGATCCTTCGTAATCCGCCAGTTCATTCCCCAGGCCGCCAGGCGGGTGGTTCCGCTGATCCGGTTTTCGAGATCAATAACCTGCGAGAGATAATCCCAGCTCAGCACAACCACCAGGGCCAGCAAGATCAACATTCCAACCGCCAGTTTGGGCGAGCGGAAAAAGCCGATCATCATGATGACCGCAATGACGGGTACCCAGCCCGCCAGCCATGAGACATTCAACCCATAGCCCCAGTAAACCCACGAGAAGGCCAGCACCATGAAAGCGATGCGAACCCAGGGCGCCAGTTTCCGGTGGAAGATAGCCAGAGAAAAAGAAATGGAAACCACCCACATGGCAAATAAACCACGGGTATTGACGGGCAGTTTGATGAACGGAAGAAAGTTATCCAGGATGCCCAAAACACCGGCCGCCAGGAACAGCCCCACCATCCACTTCAGCATTTTGGGTTCTGTTACCAGGTTGCCCGTCAACAGCACCACCGCAATGGAGATTACAATCAATAACGTGGATGCCGCCTGGACCAACGGGAAGCTCCCCCACACATTCAGAGCTGGATCGCGGAACACCATCCCCCAGACCAGGGAAACCACCACCGCCAACACAAACAGGTAAGCGGGGAGGTTGACAGGCGTGGAGCGGATGCGAAACTGGCGATCGGTGAACATCTGGAACAACCACAGTGCAAGAAAGCCTGTTGCCAGCACCAGGCTGAGCACCAACCGGCTGGAGCGCCCGGTGGAAAAACTAAGCGGAATAAAAAGGGCTGCAATCAATACCAGGATCGTAAAGAGATCGTGGCGCTGCATGGCAAATTCCAGGGCCAGCAACAAGGCAGGGATACCAACCAGGGCGGCCGCAAAAATATAGAGTTCTTTCCCCAGTAAGATGGCCTCCGCCACCACCAACAGGAAGAGCAGGATGGGAATCCCGACGCGGATACCCAGGCGGCGCAATTTCCATCCGCGTGGCAGGGCCGGGTAAGGGGTTGGAGGTTGAATCTGGCTCATCGGCTAACCTTTAAGTTTCCTTTCCAGCTTTTCCTGCAATAGCTGGTGCAAGTTGGCCGCAATCTGGCGGCTGCCATATTGGCTTTCCACGGCTTTTCGGCCATTCACCCTCAATTGCTCTCTCAACCCCGGCTCGCTGAGCACCCGGATCACCGCTGCGGCAAATTCGGCCGGGGAATCGGCAACCAATAGATCCCGCCCGGGTTGCAGATCCAGGCCTTCTGCCCCCTTGGAAGTGGCAACCACCGGGGTTCCCAGCGCCAGGGCTTCCAGGATTTTCAACCGGGTGCCGCCCCCCACCTTCAATGGCACAATGCAGACGGCACTATTGCGGATTTCCTGCCGGATATCCGGCACATAACCGGTGAAAATCACCTGTTTAGTGACAGCCAGCCCGGATAAATCCACACCTTCTGTTTTGCCGGTGATCTTCACCTTCACTCCCCGGCGGCCTGCCTGAATGACCGGTAGAATCTCTCGCAGGAAGAAGGCCATTGCATCGTAATTGGCGTTATAGGTCAGGGCGCCCTGGTAGATGAGCGTATCCGCCTCCGGTTGACTCTCGATCAGCTCATAACTGCCCAGGTCTACGCCATTCGGCAGCAGGCTTAAGCGTTGTGGGGGTAATTCCGGCACAAACTTCAAAAGTTCCTGGCTGTCATTCTCGGATACCATCAGCACATGGTCGTAGCGCAGACAGGCCCGCCGCTCAAAGCGGATGAAAGACCGGTAATATACTTCCTTGCGCAGCCTGCCCGGCAAACCTTTTTCCAGGCGAATATGCTGTTTTTGAATCAGGCTCTCCACGTTTTCCTGGCTCAATACCCACAGCGGCCGGCCCGCCGCACCGATTGCTT
>CALESS010000411.1 GCA_937907495.1 uncultured Anaerolineaceae bacterium | reverse complement strand
CCACAGAGACACCGAGACACGGAGGAAGTGAGAAGAAATTAAGAACGAGGGGCTTATAAACCACGGAGACACTGAGGGGCCTGAGAAGAAATTAGAAATGAGTTGCAGAAAAACCACAGAGACGCGGAGGGGAGTTGGGAAAAACTATAAATATGAGGCTTTTTTTACCGCAGAGACACAGAGTGTGGTGAAAAACAAACATTGAAGGAATGATTAACCACAGAGACACCGAGACACGGAGGAAGTGAGAAGAAATTAAGAACGAGGGGCTTATAAACCACGGAGACACTGAGGGGCCTGAGAAGAAATTAGAAATGAGGGGCTTATAAACCACGGAGACACACAGGCACGGAGGGGTTGATAAGAAATTAAAAATGAGTTGCAGAAAAACCACAGAGACGCGGAGGGGGGTGGGAAAAAACTATAAATATGAGGCTTTTTTTTTACCGCAGAGACACAGAGTGTGGTGAAAAACAAACATTGAAGGAATGATTAACCACAGAGACACCGAGACACGGAGGAAGTGAGAAGAAATTAAGAACGAGGGGCTTTTTTACCACAGAGACACTGAGGGGCCTGAGAAGAAATTAGAAATGAGTTGCAGATAAACCACAGAGATACAGAGGCACAGAGGGGGTGAAAAAATTAGGAATGAGAGACTGATGAATCATAGAGACACAGAGGGGTAGGAAGACAGACAATAAGGGGATTATGAACCATGGAGGTACAGAGATCACGGGTGGGGGGAAAGTATTTACACCAGGATGCCCGTCAGATCGTGGGTGAGGGCGCCGGTGATTTGAACATTGACGATTTCACCCAAGGGAGCCTGGGCTTCCACCAACACCAGTCCGTCAATCTCCGGGGCATCCCGGTAGGAGCGGCCAATGGAAATATCGCCTTGAAGACCTTCGATGAGAACTGGCAACGTTTTGCCGATGAAGGTTTGGTTAATGTTCAGCGAAATACCCTCCTGCAGCAACATCAGGCGTTCCAGGCGCTCTTGTTTTATTTCGGCGGAGATGGGATCGCCCAGGAGAGCGCTGGTGGTGCTTTCCTCAAAAGAGAAGGTGAATGCACCCAGGTGGTCAAACTTGATTTCCTCAACGAAATCCAGCAAGGTGCGGAAATCTTCTTCCGTTTCGCCGGGGTAGCCGACAATAAAGGTGGTGCGCAGGGCCAGTCCGGGAAGCCGGGCACGCATTTTGGCAAGGGTCGCATAGACCCACTCCATGTTAGCCGGGCGGTGCATTGCCCGCAGCAGGGGGATGGAAGCGTGTTGGAGAGGGATATCCAGGTAAGGCAGGATTTGCGGAGCCGATGCCATCACATCAATCAGCCGGTCTGTGACGTAACCGGGAAAAGCATACAGGATGCGAATCCAGGGCAGCTCCGGGACTTCGCTGACGATGGATTCCAACAGTTGGGCCAGGCCATCTTTCAACCCCAGGTCGTGACCGTAATCGGTGGTATCCTGGGCGATGAGCAATAACTCTTGAATGCCGTGATCTGCCAGCAAGCGGGCTTCCGCCAGGATGTTCTCGGGTGGACGGCTGACGGTCGTTCCCTTGATGAGGGGGATGGAACAGAAAGCACACGGCCGGCGGCAGCCATCCGCAATCTTAAGGTAAGCACTGCCCCCCTGGATGGCGATGCGGGCTATTCCGTGTTCATCCGCGCCAACGGTGGGGGCATCCGGCAGGTGATAGAGCACGGATGAGCGGCGGCCAGGGGAGCGCAACGCTTGAATAACTTCGACGATATCCATCCAGCGGCGGGTCCCGATGATGCCATCCAGCCCCGGGACCTCCTCGATCACCCGCTGTCGGTAGCGTTCAGTGAGGCAGCCGGCACAGATGAGCAATTGTCCACTTTTTTTGCGGCGGGCCAGTTGCCGAAGGGTATCCAGGGATTCCTGGCGGGCGGCCTGAATGAAGCCACAGGTATTGACGATCAGGATGCCGGCCTGGCCGGGTTTTTCAACCGGATGAAAACCGGATTCTTGCATTAACGCGGCCATGGATTCAGAATCCACTGTGTTTTTGGCGCAGCCGAGGGAGATGAGATGGAAGGCTTTGGGATTCATCGCATTAAGGAATCAACTGGGTTACTGTGGGGGTGGGTTGGGTGGGAGTGGGCGGCAGCGTGCTGGTAGCCGTCGGCGGTGGGGTTGGGGTGGGGCTGAAGCGCGGGGTCGGTGTGACCGCGCCTTGCAGGCTAAAGATCAGGCTGTAAACCTGGCCGGGCAGGCCCAGAATGCCGAGATCGTTCTGGTTGAAGATGATCTGGACCCCGGCAGCGTTCCCGGTGAGGAATTCGATCTGGTCTTTGGCGGCGTAGGCATAGACGTTGCCAGGCACAATACGGCCATTGAAGATTTCGCGTTTATCGGCGGTGATACGCACCCAGGCTCGCTGGTGCGCGATGACATAGATTTGAACCGGGCCGCTGCCGATGACGGGCAGGGTGGGGGTGGCTGAGGGTTCGAGCGATTCTTCGGATGGGATGACTCCGGTCTGCCCATCGGGTGGCGCGGCAGGGGTAAACTGGCGGGTAGGAGTGACGGTTGGGATGCCTGGTGTGAGAAACCCATCCGCAACCACGGTCAGTTGCGTTTCATTCAACTGGGAGAGACGCTCGGAGTTGATGCGGCTGGCGGTCCAAATGGCAAAGAAGAATAGCATCAGGATGACACTGCCCCCCACCAGGAGATCCGGGGTGAGAAAGCGGCGAATACCTTTTTGCGGAGTCAGCGGGCGGCGGCCTGATTTACGACCGGAGGCTGCGGGTTGGGGAAGACGTTCGGTGCGGTTAAGTTGCAGACCTTCAGCGAAGGTCAGCAGGACGGCCTCCACATTCAGCCCAAGGAAGGTGGCGTAATTGCTCAACATACCGCGGGCCTGGACGGGGGAGGGGAGGTCCGAGATTCGGCCTTCTTCCAGGGCTTGCAGGTTGGCAGCCCGGAGCTTCAGTTCATGCTCCGCCCCTTCCAGGCTTAATCCCAGGGCTTTGCGCCGCTCAGCCAATTGGAAGCCAATCGCTTTGAAGATGGTGAGAGAGGCGCTGGGGGGCGGCTCGGCGGGAGAGGGAGGCGGCAGGGGTTGGGAGATGGGTTCGCGGGCGGCTCCCAGCGGAGCAGAAGGCGGTTCAGCGGCTGCGGGGGTGGCTGGGGTGGTGGTTGGTTGCGGCGGGAGTGGGGTAGGAGTTTTCCCTTCCCAGGCATCGAGCAGGGGTTGCACAGGCAAGCCGAGAAATTCTGCATAGATTCGCAGAAAGCCCTTGCCCTGGACGCGGGAGGGAAGAGCATTCAGCTTATCTTCTTCCAGGGCTTCGAGGTAGTGGAGTTTCACCCGCGTGGCCTCTGCGGCCTGGGCGAGGGAGATCTCTTGCTCCTGGCGGGCTTGCTTGAGTTGGGCGCCTATGCTTTGGCTCATGGAGGGGTTCCGTAAAAAAGGATACCGGCCAGACAGCCCCTGGCTGAAACTGGCCGGTATTCTATCATTCCAGGCAACAACCGCTGGTTATTCGGCCTTATCAGTATCTTCAGGTTCGATGGTTTCGGCGGTCTCGGTGGGCTGTGCAGCTTCCGCGGGTTTTACAGGGGCAACAGGTGCAGCCGGCAAAACCGGGGCTTCCCCTTCGCGATGCACGATGACCTTGATTTCGGGGTTGAGATCCACCGTCAGGCGAATGTGAGCCTTATGCTCACCGAGGTTGCGGATTTGTTCGATTTCAACCAGGTGGCGGTCAAGATTGGTGCCAAGTTTCTGGTTGATGGCATCCACAATCATCTGGGAGGTGATGGAGCCGTAGAGCTTGCCCGTTTCACCGGCGCGGGCGGGGAAGGTCAGCACCAAACCTGCGATCTGGGCGGAAATTCCGCTCATCTCATTGTTGAGGACGGCGCGGCGGTCATTGGCGCGAGCGCGGATGTGGTCAATCATGCGCATGGCTCCGGGGGTTGCCAGAACAGCCATCCCCTGGGGGAGGAGGTAGTTGCGGCCATAACCATCGGCGACTTTTTTAACATCGCCAGCGCGGCCCAGTTTATATACATCTTTGATCAGGAGAACTTTCATTGCTCAAGCCCTTTCATGGCAAGATGGATTTCGCTTGGACGAAGGGTACAACGCCTGCAAGCCGACGAATTATAATAGAGGAAGGCGGATGGGTCAAGTGAGCGACTTGACGGAGAGCGATTTTGGCATCCATCCACGGGCAGTGCGATAAGAAAAGGGAAAAGATTTTCCCGATGTGCAAGCTGATCGCGGCTTCTCACAGGGGTTGCAAAATCCCCCATACCCGCCAGATTTGAAGTGCAACCATTTATCAAGGAGCATGGGAATGAAGATCGAAATTTTATACCAACCCTCGTATGCGATGGCCCGCGTTGAGCTAAAGGAGGGAGAAGGGTTGCGGGCGGAGACAGGCGCAATGGTGGGGATGAAATGTGTGCAGATCGATACCCGCATGCAGGGAGGGTTTTTACGCTCTCTGGCCCGCTCTGCCCTGGGCGGAGAGTCGTTTTTCATCAATACCTTCCGGGCGAGATGCAATGGGGCAGAGGTCTGGTTGGCGCCGACTTTACCGGGGGATATCTTTCAAATGGAATTGAAGAACGAGTCGTTTTTGATTCAATCCGGCTCTTACCTGGGTTCGGCATTGGGGGTGGAGGTGGATACGCGCTGGTCGGGGGCGCGGGCATTCTTCAGCGGGGAGGGATTGTTCATGCTGCATTGCTCGGGTGAAGGTCAGATGCTGCTTTCCAGTTATGGGGCCATCCATGAATTGAAACTGGCAGAAGGGGAGGAGTTCACCGTGGATACCGGTCACCTGGTGGGGTTTAGTAAGCAGATCAGTTATGAAGTGCGCACCAGCGGCGGGCTGAAATCCACCCTGTTGGGGGGAGAAGGGTTGGTCGTGGATTTCCGCGGCCCGGGGCGAGTGATGCTGCAAACCCGCAGCGAAGGAGCATTATTGGAGTGGTTGTTGGCAAAAGTACCCAAGCCCGCCGGGCAGACGGAGTAAAAGGCTGGCGGCTGCGGGAATCCGCCTGGCAATGAGTGGGAAGGATCAGGTGATTTGCAGCAGGGCGGAGAGCGGGGCGCGGCGGTAGTGGGCGCGGAAAGCAGTCATTTCCTCCAGAACCTGTTCCAACTGTTCTTCGATGGAATTCAGGATTGGGCTGGAGGGTTGTGCGGCGGGCAGAATTTCCACAAGGCCATCGGGCAGCCAGCGGATGTGGACCGCGCCTTTTGCCTGCCACCATTCCAGGCCGAGGCGGATCGCGGCGGGCGGCGCCGCACAGGCCGCGGCAAGTTCATCGAGCATTGTTTTCCCGGCCTGGTTCTGCTGAATAAAACGGATGAGGCCGCCGAGGCGGGTTAATAGCTTGCGGGGGGTGTCGGTGGGTGGAACATGTCCAAAAAGCACCACCCGTTGAGGTTGGGCGGCGAGGAGGGCCGCGGCCAGGGTAGACCGCTCTGGTGGAATGGTGGCAACCACCAGGGTATGGCAGGGTCGCAGCCGCAGGCGATCCACCGCCGGGATAGCGGGAGGGGCATCCACCTCCCACCAAAACTGGCTATCCGGGTGGAGGTCCAACTCCTCCAGGTGGGCGGTTGGGTCAGCCGAGTGGCGCAAATCGGTGACGGCAAAGGCCAGGGTGGTGCGGATTTCCGGCGGGGAGAGGTCGGGACGAGGGCGGGCAGAAACCCATTCCAGGCTGACTTCAGCCGCACCCCGGTAACTGCTGGCACGCAGGTTGTAAGCCAGGTCAAAACGGCTGGTTGGCAGCGGGTTGCCCGCCGCGCCCCACCAGATGAGCCGAAATTGCTGCTGATCGGCATCCTCGACGATGATCTGTAGATGCTCACCGGTTCGGCCCAGGCCGGTGGCGTTCACCAATTGCAAATCGCGGGCGGCAAAAACAGGGGAGGGGTTACCCGCCCCGAAGGGGGAAAGCCTTTCGATATCCTCCACCAGAGTCAGGTTGGTTTCAGCCAGTGGCAGCCAGGCATCAATTTGCAAGCGGCTGACGGTCGGCTGCCCGGCGGTTTGGCGGTGGATGGAGCGGGAGAGGCCGCGGCGCAAATCGTTGAGCTTTTCCGGCAAGATGCTAAACCCGGCAGCCATCGGATGCCCGCCAAAACCCAGCAGCAGGTTGGCGTTCTCCGCCAGGGCAGCCGTGATATTAATGCCTTCCACCGAGCGCGCAGAAGCCCGGCCAGGTTCACCCGGCGGGATGGCGACGAGAGCAACCGGACGGGTGTAAAGCTCGGCCAGCCGGCTGGCAACGATTCCGATCACACCAGCAGGCCAGGTGGGATGCTGGAGCAGCAGGATGGGAGGATCGAGCAGCGAGGGGTTGCGCTCCAACTGGGATTGGGCCGCGCGGAAGACATCATCACACAAGCGTTTACGGCGGTTGTTGAGGGCTTCCAACTCCAGGGCAAGGGGCCGGACAGATTCGATATCATCGGCGGTGAGCAACTCCACCATCGGATTGGAATCTCCCAGACGGCCGATGGCGTTGAGACGCGGGGCAAGCATGAAGCCAATATGCTCCTCCGAGAGGCGGGCAGCGTTGACCTCTGCCAGGGAGAGGATCGCCTGGAGGCCCGGGCGGGGATTGCTGCGTAAAACTTGCAGGCCGCGCTGCACCAGCCAGCGGTTATCGCCGGTCAGAAGGGCCACATCCGCAACCGTTCCCAGGGCCACCAGGTCCAGGAAATATGAAGCCCGGGCTGCCTGCCCATGGCGTTTCAATAATTCCAGCAGAACCTGGTAGGCAGTACCGACGCCGCAAAGCGGGTGCAGGGGGTGCCCCGGAGGCAGGCGTTGGGGGTTGACCACAGCCAGGGCGGGCGGAAGCTGATCCGGCAGGGTATGGTGATCGGTAATCAGCAAGTCAATTTGCTGGTGTTGAAGGAACCCGGCTGCCTCGTGGGCGGTAATGCCGGTGTCGCAGGTGAGAACCAGCTGCGCTCCTTGTTCGAGTACCTTTTGCAGATTGGGTAAGTTGACGCCATGCGATTCACGGGCACGCACCGGGATGTGATGGATGACATCCGCACCCAGCGAGCGCAGACCAGAGACGAGCAGGGCAGTGGAGGTCTGGCCGTCCACATCGAAATCCCCCCAAACGGCGATGCGCTCGCCATGACGAATTGCCTGCTCGAGACGGTCTACGGCAAGGGTGAGATCGGGTAAATCGGTTGGATCGGCAGGGGTGTAGAAGTCCGGGTTAAGAAAGGCGGCGACCGAATCGGCATCTGCCAGGCTGCGGCGGGTGATGATTTCGGCCACCAGCGGATGCCCACCGACCCGGGCGAGGAGCGCAGGCGAAGGGCTAACCGGGAGAGGCTCCAGCCATTCGATGCCGGGAAGGATCACAGGAGGATCTCCCCGATCTGGTCCAACTCCAGCCCGGCGGTGGTGTCCGGCGGCTCAAAATCGGACTCGGTATCCAGGAGGCTGCCGGGTTCGCCCCGTTCGCAGAGCGAACGGTACTCACAAAAGGCACACAGGTGTTCATCGCTGCAGAGGGTGAAGCGGTCGGGGAGGGTGGCGTTGATTTCTGCGATGCGCTGTTGGAGGAGATGCGCAACGCCGTCAGATTCATCTGAAGTGAAGGAGAAGCGAATGGGACGGGCTGGCTCAGCGGTGAACCAATAGACCATCTCGATCTGTTCGGGCGCCAGGGTTTGGCCTCCGCTCAAGCCGGGTGCGGCATGTTGGAGGATGAACGGATAAAGGCGGGTCTGCCACCGTTCCTTCAGCTTTTGAGAAGAGGGACGCCGGGTGTTGGTTTTCCAATCGTAGATGGTGAAATGTTGATCGTCATCGGCGGTTAGTAAATCCAGCTTGCAGAGCAGGCGGTAGCCCATGAAGGGCATGGAGAGGGTAATTTCCGGCCAGCGGCGGGCGGGTAACCCCTGGATGAGCGGGTCCTCCAAGAAGGTTTGCCACCAGGCGGCCAGGTCTTCGTCCGTAGCCTGGGAGGCCAGGCTTTCAGCCGGCAGACCGAGAAAGGACTGTTGGGCGAGGCGATGAAAGCGTTCACCCAGCAGCATGTGGCGTTCAAGTTCGAGGATGGGTTCCGACTGGGGTGCAGGCCATTGCAAGTGCAGGAGGTGGCGCAATTCAAAACGGCGGGGGCAATCCTCAAAATCTTGCAGGTTGTTCTGGGTGAGAACGAAATCACTCGGTAAGGTCATTCTGACGCTCCTTGTTGGCTTGCTGCAAGACCTTGAAACCTACGGCA
>CALESS010000410.1 GCA_937907495.1 uncultured Anaerolineaceae bacterium | reverse complement strand
CTGATCGCCTTCCCAGCCGAACATGCGCAGATGCAACGCCAGCGTGGCCGGCCCGCAATTGTTGATATCCTGCTTATCAAAGGGGGACGCGCCCAGGATGACCGATGCTGGCAGGGGTGTGGGGCTGGGCGTGGGGGTGGGAGAAAGCTCCGGGGTGACGGTAGGCGTGGCCGGCGGCAGGGTGGAGGTAAAGGTGGCTGCCGGGGTGGGGGTTAAGAGCGGGGCTTCCGGGGTGGGGAATGCCGTGGGCAGGGCCTCCACCGGGTTCAACACGCCGCGGATGTAGGCCATGGCAAAATCCAGCCGCCAACTTAAACGCTGTTTGACGGGCGGCAATTGATAAATGAGCACGGCCAGCAGCGCCAGTACAACCAAAAGCAGCACCAGCATCTTCCAGCCGCGCAGGGGGCTTCCGTTTCGTCCAATCATGGCGTGAATTGTACCAGAAAGTGAACCTGGCATCCCTGGCCAGTGGTTGGGGCAGCCTCATTTTCTGGCGCTCCCCTGAGAAAGTGAATAGAATGGATATAATCAGATCAGGTTTTCTCCGTGGTCAAGATAAATTTTGGTGACCAACTTTTTTACGAAAGGACATCGAACCGTGCCCGACTTCAAGTACGAAATCGTCCAAAAAATTGGCGTCCTCTCCACCTCCGCCAGGGGCTGGGAAAAGCAGCTCAACCTGGTCTCCTGGAATGAACGCCCGCCCAAATATGACCTGCGCGAGTGGTCACCGGATGGCGAAACCATGGGCAAGGGCCTCACTCTTTCGGGCGAGGAATTGCTGGCCCTGCGTGACCTGCTGAACGGCCTGGACCTGGGAGGATAAATACGGGGACAATTCGGATAATCCCCCTCCATAATCACCCGCGATTCCCTGATATAATACCGCCCATGAAATATCACATTTGGACCGAAGGCTGCCAGATGAACGTCGCTGATTCGCAGCGCGTGGCTTCGGCATTGGAACATCTCGGTTACAGCCTGACCCCCCGCCCGGAAGAGGCGGATATTATCGTCATGAACACTTGCGTTGTGCGCCAATCCGCCGAGGATAAGGCTTACGGACGCCTGAGCACCTTCAAGCCCCTTAAAAAAGCCAACCCGGAGCTGGTGATTAACCTGATGGGCTGCCTGGTGGGCGTCAAGGATAACCCCAAGCTGCGCCAGCGCTTCCCATATGTGGATGTCTTCTCACCGCCCTCTGACCCCCGCCCGCTGATGACCTACCTGGCCCAGCGCGAAGGCCGTCAGATCGAGGAGCAGGAAACTACCGCCCGCTTTGCGCGCATGGATGATGACCTGATGCTGCCCGCCACCCAGCGCGGCAAGCTGGTCGCCGGCTATATCCCCATCGTTTACGGCTGCTCTCACGCCTGTGCCTACTGCATCATCCCCTACCGCCGGGGTGTGGAAGTGAGCCGTCCCCCGCAGGAGATCCTTACCGAAGCGCATGATCTTGTGAAACAGGGCGTGCGCGAGATCACCCTGCTGGGGCAGATTGTGGACCGCTATGGCAAGGATGAGCCGGATTTCCCCACCCTTTCCGGGCTGCTGCGCCGCCTGAGCCAGATTGACGGCCTGGAGCGCATTCGCTTTCTGACCTCCCACCCCAACTGGATGACCGATGAGCTGCTGGATACCGTGGCTGCGCTGCCCAAAGTGATGCCGCACATCGAAGTGCCCTGCCAGGCCGGGGATGACAGCGTGCTGGAAGCGATGAAGCGCGGCTACACCGTGGAACAATACCGCCGCCTGGTGGAGCGCATCCGGGAGCGCATTCCGGGCGTCTCGATCGCCACGGATATCATCGTCGGCTTCCCCGGTGAAACGGAAGAACAGTTCAACAACACCCGCGGTCTGCTGGCGGAGTTGAAACTGGATGTAGCCCACCTGGCGCGCTACTCCCCGCGCAGCGGAACCGTTTCCGAGCGCCGTATGCCGGATGACGTGCCGGATGAGGAGAAATGGCGGCGCTTCCGGGTGCTGGAGGAGCTGCAAGAGGGCATCGCCAGTGAAATTCACGCCCGCCACCTGGGCGCCACCCTGCCCGTCTTGTTTGAAGAGAAGCGCAAACAGCGCTGGCGCGGGCGCACCCCCACCAACAAGCTGGTCTTTGCCGAATCCGACTCCGACCTGACCGGGCAGACCCGCCTGGTGCATATCGAGTGGACCGGCCCCTGGTCCATGATCGGCAGCCTGGTGGACCCAGCCGCATGAACCGCAGGCGGAAGACCTGGCCCTTTTTCCTGGCGCTCCTGCTGGTTGCAGGAGCGGCTGTCGTCTACGGCCTGACCCGCTACGTCTTCACCTCTCCCCGCACCAGCCGATTGTTGACCTTTTTGCGCGATCCGCAAGCCCACCCGGAGTGGAACCTCCAGCCCGGTGCCCGCTGTGGAGACGCACCCTTCACTTACCCCACCCGCGGCATGGTGGGCTACGTCTGGGATGATTCTTTCAATCCCGGTCACCGCCACCAGGGGATTGACCTCTTCGGCGGGGAGCAGCCCGGTCTGACACCGGTTTATGCGGCTTACGCCGGCTACCTCACCCGCCAGTCCGATTGGAAATCCTCGCTCATCATCCGCATTCCTGCCGATCCCTTGCACCCCGACCGCCAGATTTGGACCTACTACACCCACCTGGCAGATGCCGATGGCAGCTCCTTCATCGAGCCCGACTTTCCGCCCGGCACGCTGGAGCAATTTGTTGAGGCTGGCACCCTGTTGGGCTACCAGGGCAACTTTTCCGGCAACGTGGGAAGGCCGGTGGGGGTGCATCTGCACTTTTCCATCGTATTGGATGATGGTCAGGGGAGATACCTCAATGAGTTGGAGATAGGCAATACGCTCGATCCCTCGCCCTATTTTGGCCGCTACCTGGATGCCAATGACCCGCAACTGAAATCCGCGCCGCAATGGATTGGTACCTGCAAAATGAAATGAGAATTCTCTCCGGATGGATAATATGGTGGGAATAATCCATCAGACGGTTGATAAAGAACTGTACCTATTGTCTGACCCCGCTTAACCGGTTGGTCAATACTTAATTGTGCGGGGAATCTTCCGGCGGCGGGCAGGCAGCTTGCAATCTCAATGCTGGAATGGCCTCCGCCTTTGCCAGTTGAAAGATCCGAAACAATCCTGCAACGAGTGCAACGGAAAAATGACGAGCAGCATCTTGCTGGTATTTTGTCTGAGATTTTTCATCGTACCACCCCCTGGCACCAAACCATCTTTTTCATTTGTTGTTCGGTAAGAACATTATAGCCCGCCAGATCAATGCCCGGGGCGGCCTTTCAGTTTTTCTCCTTGCCTCCGTGGTAAATAATTTCCATGTTGAATGTTTTCAACCCCCGGGTCAGACCTGAATTTTGCGGGGATGACGTTTCTGGCGTATAATTATTCAATCACCCCCTGTTTGGAAGGCTGGCTGGATGGTCTCATTTCGCGACATTGTCACCGGTTTACAAAAGCTGGAAATTGATCCTGCCCGGCCGGTGATCGCCCATACCTCGCTTAGCGCCTTTGGCGAGGTGCGCAGCGGGGCTGAGGGCCTGCTGGGTGCCTTGCTGGCGGTCTTCCACCCGCTGGTGATGCCTACTTTCACCTACGCCACCATGCTCATTCCGGAAGAAGGCCCGTCAGATAACGGCATCCTCTACGGCAGCGGGCGTAACCTCAACCGCATGGCGGAAATCTACCGTCCCGACCTGCCCGCCGACTCGCTGATGGGCACCACCGCCGAAACCCTGCGCCGACACCCTTCCGCCAGCCGCTCCAGCCATCCCATTCTCTCCTTTGCTGGCATCCAGGCGGAGTCCATCCTGGCCCGCCAATCCCTGGCTGAGCCATTGGGGCCGATCGCCGCCCTGCAGGAACGACAGGGCTGGGTGCTGCTGCTGGGGGTGGATCACACTTGCAACACCAGCCTGCACTTCGCGGAGAAGTTGGCGGGCCGCCACCAGTTTATCCGCTGGGCGCTCACCCCCCAGGGAACGCGCGAATGCCCGGGTTACCCCGGCTGTTCGGATGGCTTTGATATGGCAGCCGCCTACCTGGAGCGCATCACCCGCCGGGTGGAAATTGGTTCGGCGCGGGTAAGCGCACTGCCCCTGGTGGAGATGACTGCCATCATCACCAGCCTGCTGCAGGAAGACCCGCTGGCCTTGCTTTGCACTCGCACGGAATGTGAACGCTGCCAGGCCGTGCGGGCGGATATCAATCGGATTTTAGAATGATGGGGGACGCATGACGATTCCTGAAGTTACTCAATCCTCGCTCGATCTGCTGGTGGAGATCAGCCGGGAATTGACCACCACGCTGGATCTCAACCCGTTGCTGCAGCGCATCTTGCTGCTTTCCATGCAAAATGTAGGCGCAGAACGAGCCACCCTCATCGTGCTGGATGCCGATCAAAACCCGCTGGATGCTGCAATTTATTACAACAACCAACTGCAAGATACCTCCCGCGAACAAATGCAATCCATCCTCGACCAGGGCCTGGCGGGCTGGGTGATGCGCAACCGCCAACCCGCCCTGCTGACCGATACCACCCGGGATGACCGCTGGCTGGCTCGCCCCTACGAACTGGCGGACCCCTCCACCGCAAAATCTGCCATCTGCGTTCCGCTGCTAATCTCCGAGCAATTGGTCGGGATATTAACCATCGTCCACTCCCGTCCCGGAACCTTTACCGGGCAGCACCTGGCCCTGCTGCAAATCATCGCCGGGCAGGCGGCCATTGCCATCCGCAATGCCCAGTTGTACACCTCCCTCCAGGGGGCTACCCTGCGCTACCGCGAGTTGTTTGAAGACAGCGTGGACCCCATCTTCATCACCACGCTGGATGGCACCATCCTGGAGGCCAACCGCCGCGCCCTGCAAGTGACCGGCTATGATGCGGAGAGCTTTTCCAACCGCTCCATCCTCGAGTTGCATGCGGTGGATTGGGAGCAGGTGGGCGCCAATTTTGAGCGGCTCCTCCCCGGTGAGACGGTACTGTATGAATCGCAACTGATATTGGCGGAGGGGCGCCATCTGCCAGTGGAGGTCTATATCCGCCGGGTGGTGGTGGAAAGTCACGAATACCTGCAATGGCTCGCCCGCGATCTCTCCGAGCGCAAAACCCTGGATACGATGCGCAACGACCTGACCGCCATGATCTATCACGACTTGCGCTCGCCACTCTCCAACATCATCTCCAGCCTGGATATGCTTTCCGCCATGCTGCCGCAAGCTGAAAACGAAAACATCCATTCCATCTTCAGCGTCGCCCAACGCTCCGCCGACCGTTTGCAGCGCCTGATTTCCTCGCTTTTGGATATCAACCGCCTGGAAGCAGGTCAATCCATCACCCGCGCCCGCCGCTGCCCGGTGCCCCCGCTGGTGGCAGAAGCCCGCGAAGTGGTGCTGCCCTCGGCGGTTGCCCGCGATCAAACCATCGAGGTGAATTTACCCGCCGATCTGCCGGCCCTGTTGGTGGATGCGGATATGATCCGCCGGGTGCTGGTGAACCTGCTGGAAAACGCCTGTAAATTTACCCCGTTGGGCGGCCGCTTGACCATCAGCGGGGAGCTGGCTGACGGCCTGGTCACCCTGTGGGTGGAAGATACCGGCCCGGGCATCCCGCCGGAATCGCGGGAGTACGTGTTTGAAAAATTCTCCCGCCTGCAAGGGGATCGTTTTACCCGCGGATTAGGCCTGGGCCTGGCCTTCTGCCGCCTGGCCGTCCAGGCGCATGGCGGGCGCATCTGGGTGGAAGCCCCTCCCTCCGGGGTGGGAACTCGTTTTCTCTTCACCCTTCCGCCAGACCTTTCATTGGAACCCACACCCCAGGAGTAATTCAATATGCACGAAATTGCACCCAATATTTATTTTGAAACCTCTTATCCCGGTGTTACCCTCGGCGCCATCAACTGGCCCCACGGCTTGATCTTACTGGATGCACCCTTCCGCGTCGAAGATGCCCGTTCCTGGCGCAATACCCTGCTTAACCTGGGGGGCGGCGTGGACCGGATGCTCATCCAGTTGGATGCCCACCCGGACCGCACCCTTGGCGCCCGCAGCATGGATTGCACCATCCTCGGGCACGATAAAATGGCCGCGGTGTTCCG
>CALESS010000409.1 GCA_937907495.1 uncultured Anaerolineaceae bacterium | reverse complement strand
CTAAAGGAACGCCAAACCTTCCTCCAGCGCCGGGAGGTTTGCGCCAGGGATAATTCGGATATTTGCTCCGGGGGTTCGACACGCAGCCGGGGGTCCACCAGCACATACGCAAAATCCAACAGGATGAGTGTGAACCCCAGAAAATATGCGAACAAGACCACAATTCCGATGACAATGCCCATTTCGCCATAGTACATGGTTTCCCCACGAAAATTCGGCAGCGCATCTACATACATCTTTCCGATCCCGGGCCATTGGAAAAAATACTCCAACGCAGTGATCGTCTGCCAGAATCCGACGAAAGTCAGCACGATGCTGGTCAGCATGTAAGGTAAAACTGGTTTGAGGATGTAAAGCCTCTCCAACCGCTGCCGCTTTAAACCCTGGGCTTTCCCCAGGGTGACATAATCCTCATCGGAATTAATCAGCAGGTAGGTCCGCCAGTTATAAACCAGGTTGAAAAACATGCTCAAAAAGATAGCGGTAACGGGCAAAACCATGTGGTAGGCTACCGTGGTGATTCGTTCCCAGGTGGTTTCCAATGGAAGAGTCCCTGTCATCCTGCCCACCGGGAACAAGCGCAGTTCCACGGCGAAAAAGATCACCAGAAGCACCCCCAGCACCCAGCTCGGAACGGAAGAGACCGGGGTAAGAATCGCCATGATCCGATCCAACCAATGCCCTTCGCGCTGACTTAAAAAGAGCGCCAGGGGAATGCCGATCAGCCCTAACAACAGGTAAGCTACCCCCGAAAGAAGCAAGGTATTGGGTAACTGTTTGAGAATCATCTCCCGGCTTCCGGAAAAGGCCTTATTGGTCGGTGTCAGCCAGGAATATACCGGTCGTATCCGGATTTCCCCCCAATTCATAAACAATGCTTTGTACGTATAGAACACATGCTTCTGGAAGAACGGCAGCGTGAGACCTTCCCGCTGCCGCAAATCAATTTTTGCTTCTTCCAGGTTGCCCGTAAAACCGGGGTTCACTCTCAAGCGGCCAACTTCCGTATCAATCGCCCGGGAGACAATCCCATCAACCATGCCGTTATGGTTGGCAATCACCACCATCAGAAAAACGCCAATCACGATCGTCAGCATAATCGCCAGGACCCGGCGAAGAAGGTACCTCCCGGCCCTGAATAGCGGATGACGAAGAATGGAATGAAGTTTCATGAGGGTAATGTGTCTCTATTTCAAAAAAGATGACAGGAAATTATTATACATCCAGCGGTTGGATTTCCCCCCAATTCGCAATTCAATTCATGGGTGGAAGGGTAGCCAGGCAAAGGGTGGATTTAGCCCTGAAAATGGTTATAATAGCCCCATGCAAAAACAAATCCTTCCCATCTTCCTCTGCCTGGTGCTTCTCGCTGCCTGCGGCAAAACCCCTGCTCCCACCCAGGATCTCGTCGGCACGCAAGTCAGCCTGGTTTTAACCGGCACCGCCGCCGCCCCCCCCCCCCCCCCCCCCGGTTTTTTCCCCCCCCCCCCACCCCCCCTGGGTCAAAAAGCCCCTGCCCCCCCTCCCGCCACCTGGGATTTTAACCCCC
>CALESS010000408.1 GCA_937907495.1 uncultured Anaerolineaceae bacterium | reverse complement strand
CCAAAGCCTGCGGATGAAGTTGCCGATGTGAAAGCCCTAGTTTAGAACGACAACCCATACAGCAGCTAAAAAAAAAAAAAAAATAAGCGCGAGATTGATGTACTTGGATTTCATGCGGCAAGTGCCTCCAATTCAGACAAATGCCAGCTCGGCGGCTGGCGTCCGAAAGATTATACTCTTTTTAGCAGAAGATGGAAAGGGAACAAATCAATTGAATTGGAGCGAGGTGAGGTACCCCAGAACCACCTGTAAAACTTGCTGGGGGTCGAGGGAATCGGTCTGCACATAGAGGTCTGCAAACTGGCGGGCATGGGAGAGCCGGCGATGCTGTTCGAGGTATTCTTCAAGGTTCCAATTGAGGCGGGTGCGCCGGAGGGTTGTTTGAAAGGAGGCGTCCAGAAATATCAGCACATGGGGATGAACCAGGCGCTGCCACATGTCTGGAACGTAGGAATGCTCCTGGGCGATGTGATGCAAGTCGTAGGGAGCTTGCAGGGCGCGCAGATTGGCAATCAGGGTGGATTTCCCTGATCCGCAGGGGCCGACGATGCCGAGGACAAGCTGGTTATCTTTCGTTGTCATGGACGACCAGGGAAATTTGGGCTGGGCGACCGAGGATGGCAATGCTATCACCTGGGGCCAGCCGCAACTGACCGGCAGGATGTAAATCCTTAAGACCATTGTGGGCGTAGAAAACGACGCTTAGATCGTATTTCAATTCGATTTCTTCCAGGGTGAGGCCATGGAGAGTGGAGCGCGGCGTGATGTGAAGGCGGGCGAGGCTGTTGGGTTCGCCCTCAATGGAGATGGGGGCGGTGATATCCACATTGGCGGCGGAGGCGGCAAAGATCGGTGCGGCCATGCCGGTAGCGGAAAAGGCGCGGAAGCCGAACTGCTGCTGGAGGGATAAGGCAAACTCGTCATCAAAAATTCGGATGATGACCTGGATTTTGGGGTTGAGACTGCGAGCCTTGAGAGCCATTTGCAGGTTGAGCGAGTCGTTTTGGGTGCATAAAATCACCGCGCCGGCCTGTGGAATGCCTGCGGAGAGTTGTGCTTCGGTTCTCGTTCCGTCATCTTCGATGACCGGAACATTCATCGCCCGGACCTTGGCGAGGAGATCCGGCCTGGATTCCAACTGGATAACGACAACCTCTTTTTCGAGCTGGTTAAGCTGCTCCACAACGCGATAGCCAAGGTGACCCAGGCCAACCAGTACGATATGATTTGAGAAGGTGGATGCGACGGCCACTTCCCATTCCTTTCTCCGCGCGTGGCGGTTGAACAACATCACCCCGAAATCCGTCAAACCCTGGGCCAGGATTCCCACCCCCACCAGGGGCATCAGAAAGAAGAAGATTTGCAAGTACCACAGGGGAGGGAAGTCCAGCGAGGGTTGAAGGAAAATAAGCCCCAGAATGAAATAAACCGATTCCATGAAGGCGTGGGGCGGGAGGCCGGAAATTCTGGCGAGGATGAAATACAGCCAGGCAAAGAAAAAAATCGCCAGCACAAAAAAGATTAGCGGCTGGCGGAATTGATGGAATAGCAGCCGGGTATCCCGGAAGCTGGCTTTCCATTGACGGCGCTGGTGAGCGCGCCGGTCAGGTTTCATTTTCTGAGAAGCTGTTGAACCTTGGAACATATTGATCCGGTACAGGAAGGCGAACCGTCATGCGGCGGATTTGCCCGGATGAAGCGGGGGAGACCCGCAAGACCACGATGCTCATATCGTCATTGGGGCGGCCAGAATCCAGGCGAATGGCTTCATTCAGCAGCGTGTCGGCAATCTCCTGGGGAGAGGGGTTTTGGTCATCCAGCAGAGATTCGAGCAGCATGCAGACATCGAGGCTTTGGCCGAAGCGTGAGCCGGCAAATGTGATGCCATCCGTATAAACGACAATGGTGATGCCATTTTCCAGGCTAATCTCGGTGATGGAGGGCCGGATGTTGCGGGCCGTACCGATGGATCCGCTTTCTCCGGAGAGACATTCAATTTTGCCCTGCCGGGCGATGAAAATGGGGGCAGGATTATTTCGCGTGAGCACGATCGTACCTGTCTGCAGATCTGCTGAGAGGATATTCAGGGTAGCCGTCACCTTGCCGTTGCGCTCGGTATAGAGGTAATCAGAAGCGGCGCGGGCGGATGCGCCATCCCGCACGCCTTCCGCAAGCAGGCTGATGACTTTTCTGACTACGAGGGAGGAAATGTTTTTCGCTCCCCTGCCAGAGGTCTGACCGTCGGAGAGGACGACTGAGACTCCGCCGTTCGGCCGTTCGACAACTTCCAGCGTATCCCCACTTTCGGAAGAGGCATATTTGTTGGTTTTGGCTACTGCAATCTGGATTTCCATGTGTATAATTCTAACAAGAAACGGGCACAAAAGAAAGAACTTTCTTCCTGGAATGGTGAAAAATGATCGAGAATATTATGCCAATTGTTATCGGAATTGCGGGGGGGTCGGGTTCGGGAAAAACCACCGTAGCAAACACGATCTTGAAACAAATTGGAGCACATCGGATTGCATATCTGCCGCATGACGCTTATTATCG
>CALESS010000407.1 GCA_937907495.1 uncultured Anaerolineaceae bacterium | reverse complement strand
CTTCATGCTGGCCGCGTTGGGCATCGGCGCATATGTCGCCGCCGCTTTTCACCTGGTAACGCATGCCTTCTTCAAGGCGTTGCTCTTCCTCGGCTCCGGTTCAGTGATCCACGGCATGGAGCACGGCGTCCTGCACACCGGCGAACATATTGACCCGCAGGATATGTTCAATATGGGCGGGCTGCGGCGGAAGATGCCGCTGACCTTCTGGACCTTTTTGATCGGCGGTTTTGCACTTTCGGGCTTTCCGCTGGTGACGGCTGGTTTCTGGTCCAAGGATGAAATTCTTTCCGGGGCATTCAATGGCGGTTACCTGGCTGTCTTCATCACCCTGGCTGTGGCTGCATTGCTGACAGCCTTCTACACCATGCGCCAGATCAGCCTGACGTTTTTGGGCCAACCCCGCACCAGGGCTGCCGAACATGCCCACGAATCCAAAGCTACGATGACCGGGCCGCTGGTGGTCTTGAGCGTGTTTGCCATCTCCGCCGGGTGGGTGGGCATTCCCAAGGCCTTCCCGCTGCTGGGCAAGATCAGCCCCAACTGGTTTGAGGAATTTGTCGGTTCGATGGTGCATTTTGAACATGCAGCGGAGGCGCATCATTCGCTGGTGCCGCTGTTCACCTCGCTTGGGGTGGCGCTGGGCGGCCTGCTGATTGGCTGGTTGGTCTACCGCAATCACAAGCAGGGGGCAGCCGACCCGCTGGTGAAGGTTCTGGGACCGCTGCATACCCTGTTGAAGAACAAGTACTACATTGACGAGTTTTACGACCTGGTGTTCATCCGCCCGGCCCGCTGGATTGCGGAGGTGCCAGTGAATTTTGTGGATCTGAAGATCATTGATGGAGCCATCCATGCGGCAGGTAGATTTTCCCTGTGGATCGGGCGCATCCTGCGCCAATTCTTTGACCTGCCGGTGGTCAACGGAACCGGGGATGGATTGGCGAATGGTACCCGCGGCCTGGGGAGTTCCCTGAAGGTGGTGCAAACCGGGCGGGTTCAACAATATATGGTGATTGCCCTTTCAGTCTTGATTTTGGCAGCCATCTTATTCATCCTGATTGTGGCGTAAGGGGAGTGTAAAATGAACCTGACGACGCATCCATTATCTTACATCCTCTTCATCCCCACGGTGGCGGCCCTGTTGCTTTTGCTGCTGCCCGCCCGGCGGCTGAACCTGCTGCGCTGGACGGCCTTGATAGCCAGCATAATTCCGCTTCTGCTAACTGTGGTGGCATGGATCCAGTTCCAACCGGATTTAACCCCCTGGAAATTTTACTTTGAGGAGAAGGTGCTCTGGTATGCACCGCTGCAATCCTCCTATCACCTGGGTGTGGATGGAATCTCCCTGCCCATGGTTCTGCTGACCACCCTGCTCACGCCGCTGGCTTTGCTTGCCTCGTGGAATGTCAAGGAGAAGGTCAAGGCTTACCTGATCCTGTTCCTCTTGCTGGAAACGGGGATGCTGGGCGTGTTTATGTCACTGGATTTGCTGCTGTTCTTCGTCTTCTGGGAGATTGGCCTGGTGCCGATGTATTTCCTGATCGCCCAGTGGGGAGGCGCCAAGCGGAATTATGCCGCCCTCAAATTCATCCTCTTTACCATGGGCGGTTCGCTCGGCTTGCTGTTGGCGACCCAGGCCATCGGTGTGGTGATGAAGACCTACGACCTGACGGTGCTCATTAATAGCTGGCCCGCCGTGCAGGAAGCGACCCTGTTTGGCCTATCCACGGGCACGGTGAAAGCCATCGCCTTCTGGGCATTTGTGGTGGCCTTTGCAGTTAAAGTGCCGGTCTGGCCGGTGCATACCTGGCTGCCCGATGCGCATACCGAAGCCCCCACGGCCGGTTCGATGATTTTGGCCGGGGTGCTGTTGAAACTGGGAGCTTACGGCTTCTTGCGGCTGGTGCTGCCGCTCTTCCCGGAGCAAAGTCACCAATTCGCCGGCTGGCTGGCCGCCCTGGGCACGATTGCGATCATCCTGGGGGCACTGGCAGCTTACGGCCAGCAGGACTTCAAACGATTGGTGGCATATTCATCCATTAATCACATGGGGTTCATCGTGCTGGCGATTGCCGCCGCCGCCTGGACGATGGGCGGCCCGAATGCCCTGGATGGGCAGATCGCCATCAATGGGGCGGTGCTGCAAATGTTCAACCACGGCCTGAGCTCCGCCGGGATGT
>CALESS010000406.1 GCA_937907495.1 uncultured Anaerolineaceae bacterium | reverse complement strand
TGAAATGCGCCAGGTAGATCTGGTTCGTTGCCCATGCTGAACCTCGCTCCATCTGTTGAGCCGCAGGGTGGATGGCCCGGCGGAAAAATGTCAACTGGTAGCCAAATTCCTGCCCTTGACTGTCCTGCAAATTCCCCGTGAAATACCACCATTCAGTCTGATAATCATCATGGGCGCCATGATCCTGTGGGAACTCCAATGCCAGGCCGGGTAACGCCGCCTGATAGGCACCCTTCACCTCTACCGGTAAGCTGGTGAGGGAAGAACTGGCTTTTATTTCCGGCTCTCCTCGCGACAACCGAATGGCCAGCAACCCTGCGGCGAGAAGGATTACCACCAAAATGACCCCGCGTCTCCTATTCATAGCGCACCGCCTCCGAAGTAACCATCTGGCTTAATCGCAATGCCGGATAGATCCCTGCCAACAGGGCAGCCAGCACAGCCAGCCCCAAGGATTGCACAAAAACGCGCGGTTCCAAAAATAGTTGAATTGTCCAGCCAAACGAGCGTAAATTAATCACATAAATCAATATCAGGGTCACCACGTAACCGGTGGGCATTGCCAGCAGCCCGGCAGAAAGACCCATTAACCCGGTCTCCAACATCGTCAAGCGCCACAACTGCCCGCCTGTCAAACCTAATGCCCGCAGGATCCCGATCTCCCGTTGCTTCTCCAACTGGATGAGCAGTAAAGTGCTGAGAATGCCAATAAACGCCACAACAGTTGCCAGAATTCGCAGGGAGGCAGTAATCGTAAAGGTGCGGTCGAAGACATCCATCACATCCGCACGTAATTCCTGGTTTGCCCGAATGATCAGCTTCTGGGTGACACCCAACCGCTCCTCCAAATCCTGGGTGATTTGATCCGCCTGGTAACCCGGCTGCAATCGCAATCCAATCGCCGTGATGGTGGAATCGCGCCACAGGTCCTGGTACACATTTAACGCCATCATGATCCCACCTTCACTCGATGAGTAATCATTGTATATCCCCAGCACAGGCATCTCCACTTCGCCATTGGGGGTTGGCAATTTCAGCATTTTTCCTTCGCCAGTCAAATCCAGGTTGCGGGCCAGTGTTTCGCTGATCAGCAGACCGCCTTGCTGCATCGCCGGCCAGATATCTTCCACCGCCAGGCTGCGGGAGACATACATCCGCTCCACGCCAATTTCCGGGTTGGAGGTTGCCGACAGAATAATATATCCCGAAGACGTCTCAAGATGGATCGTTCGCAATACGTCCACCCGCGCCACTCCGGGCCAGGTATTCACTTTTTCCACCACCTGCGGGTCAATGGGCGTTTGCGATGAACTGGAGACAAAGGACGGTGCGGTGAGATACACATCACTCTGCAGGGTTTGCCTTAACCACAAGTCCACCGTGCTGCGAAACGAATCCACCATCAGGTTGATGCCAATCGTGACGGCGATTGCCACCATTAATGCTGCCACTGCCACCGCCGTCCGGCTGAGATTCTTAATCACGTTGCGCGGCGCCATCCGGCCCAGGAAGCCAAACATCCGCCGCAAAATCGGCTCCAAGAGATTCATGATCGCAATCATACTGATGGCGGCGAGCATGGCAAATCCGACAACCACCAGGGCCGTGCCAATAAACCCCGGCAGCATACTGCTGGCGGATAGCTGAAACACGATCACCCCCAACAGGATGGCAGCCAGGCCAGCCCCTGCCAGCAAAATTACCACCAACCGGGATTTGGATTCGAGAATTGAACGGGTGAGAGCTGTATTTGGCGGGATGGATGCCGCCTCAAAGGCGGGGAACCCTGCCGCCAGTACTGTCGCCGCCACACCGATCAACCCGCCTTTCAAAAGACTTATCAGCGGCAGGCTGACATCCTGCACGGTGGTGGTGAAATAGAGATCATTGATGGTTTGCGAAACCAGCAGCACGGTATTTCGCCCCATCAATACGCCCAACCCGATTCCCACCAATGAGCCAATCAGGCCGATTCCGACCGCCTCCCATACCACCAGGCGGAAGACCTCTCCCCGAGTGACCCCGAGGCACCGCAGGATACCAAACAACTTCCTTCGCTGTACAACCGAAAAAGTGATCGAGTTATAGATCAGAAACAGGCCAACAATGAGAGCCAGCATACTCAAAGCCGAGAGATTCGCCCTGAAGGCCGCCGTCATTTGCTCCAATGCACCCTGCCGTGAGCTGACGGGCTGCAAAGCCGCCCCCGCGGGCAGCGCCTCCTCCAGCACCGCTTCTCCCTCGGGCAAAATCACATCAACCCAATCCAACCAGCCCTGCCTGTTCGTCAATTCCTGCACCGTGGAGATATCCGCCAGGATCATCCCCTCCAGCGTGCGGCGGGATAAATCATCTTGCACTTCCAGGATGCCGCTGATGATCGCCGTTTTCACCACCCCATCTATATCCAGCGAAATCTCATCTCCCAATTTGAGTCCATAGCGGGCAGAATTCTCGGCGGAAATCATCACCGCCCCCGGAACCGTGAAAATGGACAGGTAAGCGTGAGGATTAACGGTCGTCGCCGGGTTGAGGTAATTACGGAATTGACCATCCACAAATGGATCCACTCCGAATAGTTGAAGAGGACGCTCACCCAGTTGAGGTGAAGACACAAACGCCCCGACCACCGGGGCCATGGCCACATCCATCCCCTTTCGCTTAAGGTCGGAATAGACCTCCTCCCGCAATCCATTCACTCCGCCTGTAATCTGGTGGGTGGCTTTTCCGGCAATGGCCTCGGTACTGAGGCTAAAAGCCCTCACTGCGCTGGCATTCGCAATATCCACCGCCACGATTACCGCAACCCCCAGGGCGATGCCAAGAATCATCAAAAGGGTTTGCCAGGCGTGCCCGCTGAGATAGCGCCATCCCACCAGTGCCAACCCATTCAGAAGTAGCGGCCGCCTCCGTTTATTCAACAAAGCGCCCCTCATGGATGCGCATCACCCGGTTTGCAATGCTGGCTGCCTCCGGGTTGTGGGTTACCATGATCATATTCTTCCCCGCCTGGCGCGTCAGGCGATCCAGCAGCGCCAGAATCAACCTGCCGTTTTCTTCATCCAGGTTGCCTGTCGGCTCATCCGCCAGCACCAGCAGCGGATCATGCACCAGGGCCCGGGCGATGGCTACCCGTTGCTGCTCCCCTCCGGATAAGCGATCGGGAAAAGTTTGTTGACGGTCGTTCAGTCCAACGTCTTCAAGCAGCTGCATGGCCCGTTGCCTGCCCTCTTTCTGCATCCCTCCCTTCAATTCCAACGGCAAGATAATATTTTCCCAGACGGTCAAAGTTGGGATTAGATTAAAGAATTGAAAAATGAAACCAATATTCTCACGGCGGAATAGCGTGCGGGCTTTTTCATTCAATTGTGTCAGGTCAGTTCCCCGGATGATGATTGCCCCGCTCTCCACCCGGTCAATCCCACTGATCAGGTTGAGCATGGTGGTTTTCCCACTCCCGCTCTTACCCAAAATTGCAGCGGTCTCCCCTTCATAAAAGACGGCATCCGCATCTTGCAGCACAATTCTGCGCTTCCCGCCTTCCAGAAAGCTTTTGTGGACATTCCTGATCTCAATGAATACTTTAGGGTCTTGCATCCTCATATCTCCTGGGATGATTCTACCGTTATCGGGCAGCGCCGTAAATTCTTTGTATAACAAAAATGCCGGGGAAGCTCCCCGGCACTTGAATTGCTAGAACCAATCCCGTCTTAAGAAAATGATGATCACCACCGCACTCAGGATTACGAAAATTCCGATGATCGCCAGGCTGGCCCAATTTTGATCCTGCATGGGCAAGGGTACATTCATTCCAAAAAAGCTGGTTACAATTGTTGGAATACTCATCACAATCGTCATCGAAGCCAGGAACTTCATGACAATATTCATGTTGTTGGAAATGATGGAGGCGAAGGCATCCATCATCGAACTGAGGATGGTACTGGCGATGTTCACCATTTCGATCGCCTGTTGGTTTTCTGTGATGACATCCTCCATCAAGTCCTCGTCATCCGGGTATTGTC
>CALESS010000405.1 GCA_937907495.1 uncultured Anaerolineaceae bacterium | reverse complement strand
AATTCGGCCATCAATAACGCCTTCGAAGAAGAGGAAGCCGAGGCGGCCGCCGAACCCACGCAACCGGTGGAGGTGGTGCGCGCCAGCGGGACCTTCCTGGGAATGACCGCCCCCCAGCGTTTTGTGCTGGCCCTACTCGTTTTTCTGATGATCCTGATCTTTTGTACCTTCCTGCTCGTCCTGACTCAGAAGATCGTCCTGCCGTTCTACTAGGCCGGCCGCGGGGGAAGGAAGCAGGGTAGCCGCCCGCAAGCGAGCCACCGAGGCGACCGTATCCCGCTCATCCAGCCCCATCAGCCGCACACCGCGGGCTGCCCGCCCCTGGATGGAAATTTCATTCACCCGCAGGCGCAGCACCACCCCGTTGACTGAAATTAGCGTTACCTCATCATCCGCTTGAACCACCCGCGCGGCCGCAATTTTGCCGGTGCGGGTGATGGCTTTAATATCCGCGGTGCGCACACCCCGTCCGCCGCGCGCATGACGCGGGTAATCCGCCAAGACGGAGCGTTTGCCATAGCCGCCTTCGGTAACCAGCAGCAGGCAGGCTCCCGGCTCCACCACCTCCAGCGAGGCCACCCGGTCGCCCGGGCGCATGCGGATGCCGGTGACACCGGAAGCCTGGCGGCCCATACTGCGCACCTGGCTTTCATCGAAGCGCAGGGCATAACCGCCCGCTGTCACCAGCATTAACTCCTCCTCACCGCAGGTCAGCCGCGCCCAACCCAATTCATCCCCATCATCCAGCGACATCGCAACCAGCCCGGAAGGCCGCACCGATTCGAACTCGCTCAAAACCACCCGCTTCATCCTGCCTTTGAGGGTGGCAAAGGTAATATACTCGGCCAGGCGGAAATCGGGTACGGCTACGGCGGCTGTGATCCGTTCTTTCTGATCCAGCGCCAGGATATTGATGGCTGGAATGCCGCGGTCGGTCCGCCCGGCTTCCGGAATCTGGTAGGCTTTCAGGGCATACACCTTGCCCTTATCCGAGAAGAACAGCACGGTTTGCAGGGTGCGGGCCGGGGCGAGCAACAAAACTTCATCCTCCTCCCGCATGGTTTGCCCGCTGATACCCCGCCGGCCGCGCCCCAGGGTGCGGAAGGCGGTGATGGGCGTGCGTTTGATGTAGCCGCGGGTGGTGATGCTGAGCAGCACCGGCTCATCCGCCACCAGGTCTTCCTCTTTTAATTCCTCGTGTGCTTCGGCGGTAAGCTCGGTTCGCCGGGCGTCACCATATTTTTCAGCCAGTTCGTTGGTTTCTGCCTGGATCATGAGCAGGATTTTTTGCGGATTGGCCAGTAAATCTTCCAGGCTGGCGATGCGCTCCAACAGTTGACGGTGTTCATCCTCAATCTTCTGGCGCTCCAGGGCAGCCAGGCGGCGAAGCTGCATATCCAAAATGGCCTGGGCCTGCACATCCGTCAGGTGGAAGCGTTCGATCAGGCGGGTGCGGGCCGTTTCCGCATCCGGTGAGGAGCGGATGGTCTCGATGACCGCATCCAGGTTGGCCAGGGCAATTAGCAGGCCATCGAGGATGTGCGCACGCTGGCGCGCTTTATCCAACTCAAACTGGGTGCGCCGGGTGATAACCTCCTGGCGATGCTCGATGAACAGCCGCAGGACCTGCTTGAGCGGCAACAGGCGCGGCTCGCCATGCACCAGGGCCAGCATCTGCACTCCAAAAGTGGTCTGCAGCGGGGTATATTTATACAACTGGTTGAGCACCTGGCGCGGCTGGGCGCTGCGCTTCAGCTCCATCACGATCGCCATGCCGCGGCGGTCAGATTCATCCCGCAGATCGCTGATCGTATCCAGCCGGCCGGAGCGGACCAGGTCGGCAATCCGCTCGATGAGGTTGGTTTTGTTCACCTGGAAGGGAATCTCGGTAATGGTGATGGTCAGCTTGCCGCTGCGGCTTTCATCCATTACCACTCTGCCGCGCACGGTCAACTTGCCGCGCCCGCTGGAGTAAGCCTGCAAAATACTCTCGCGCCCGGCGATGATGCCGCCGGTTGGCAGATCGGGCCCGGGCAGGTACTGCATGATCTCTTCCGTGCTGATTTCCTCCACCCGCTCATAATTCTCGATGAGGAAGTTGATGGCAGCCGCCACTTCCTTCAGGTTGTGCGGGGGGATGTTGGTAGCCATACCAACGGCAATGCCGGAGGAACCGTTCAGCAGCAGGTTGGGCAGGCGGGCCGGCAGCACCAATGGTTCGCTCAGGGTGGAATCGAAGTTCTCGCCAAAATCCACCGTATTCTTTTCAATATCTGCCAGCAATTCACCCGCCAGAGAGTGCAGGCGAGCCTCGGTATAGCGCATGGCTGCCGGAGAGTCGCCATCCACCGAGCCAAAGTTCCCCTGACCATCCACCAGCAGGTAGCGCAAAGAGAAATCCTGCGCCATGCGGGCCAGGGCATCGTAAATGGAGGCATCGCCGTGCGGGTGATATTTACCCAGCACCTCGCCGACGATGCGGGCGCATTTTTTGTAGGGGCTGCCGGGCTTGATGCCCAGCTCGTGCATGGCAAATAAAATGCGGCGGTGAACCGGCTTGAGGCCATCGCGGGCATCTGGCAGGGCGCGGGCTACAATCACGCTCATGGCGTAATCCAGATAGGCCGTGCGCATGTGCTGATCAATATCTACAATTTGAATACCGTTGTTTTCTGTCATTTATCTTTCCTGACTCCACACCGCTCAACTGCGGAGGGCGCAGAGATGAATTCAATTCCTTCTTCTATTGTATCTTCATTCCACCCGCCAGAGGGTGGCGCCTTGCGGCAACTGCGGAGCCTCCAACCAGCCGGCCTTTACCTGCGCCGTCTGCCCGCTGAAATGCTCCCGCAGGCGGGTGCCCTCTGCCAGCCCGGCCGGGGCCAGGTGAAGCGGGGCAGCCGGGCGCGGCTCGGCGCTGCGCCGGGCGACCACCAGCCAGCGCTCATTGCCCAGGCGGCGTTGATAGGCCAGGGTGTCTTCTTCCAGGCAGACGATCTGAAATCCGCCGCGCTGCAATGCCGCTGAGTTGCGCCGCAGGTGGATCACATCCTTAAAGAACGCCAGCAGATCGTGATCCCAGCGGGCGGGGTTCCATTCCATGCAGGCCCGCGAACGCAAACCAGGTTCATCGACCAGCCCGATCTCATCGCCGTAGTACAGGCCGGGTACCCCGGGGAAGGTGAGCAGCAGGGTGACCGCCAGGCGGTGCAGGGCATCGTTGCCCCCCAAGATACTCCGGGCACGGGAGGTATCATGGCTGCCAAGCAAGTTGTATTGCTGCAGGGCGATCGCCCAGGGAATGCCCGCCAGGCGTGAGCGCCAGACGGCAGCCAGGGCCTCTGTGCTCAGAGGCGGGCCGATCACCGGCTCCGGCATCCCGATCGCCTGGATGCGGGTCTCGCTTAACCAACTGAGCAGCGGACCAGAAAAGCCGGCATAGTTCATCACACCGTCCCACTGATCCCCCTGCAATTGGCGGGTGGCATCGAAGAAATTCTCGCCAATCAGGTAAGCACCGGGGTGGGTCTCTTTCACCGCCGCCCGGATTCCGTGAGCCACGTCTTCACCCATTTGCAGCGCTCCCTGGCGGCCGAGCATGTTGGCCACATCCACCCGCCAGCCATCCGCCCGGAAAGGCGGTCGCAGCCAGCGGCGGAAGATGGAATCTTGCCCGGCATACATCCGCTGGCGCAATTCCGGGCTGCGATAGTTCAGCTTCGGCAGGCTCCAGACTCCCAACCAGCTCTCGTATTCATTGGGGCGTTGGCGGAAGGTGAAGAATTCCGCCTCGGGGGCATTTTCATCCTGCAGGGCTCGCTGAAACCAGGGGTGCGCCCAGCCGCAATGGTTGGGGACGATATCCAACAGGTAGCGCATCCCCCGGCGGTCCAATGCCGCCCGCAGTTCCACCAGGGCGGCATCCCCGCCCAAATGCGGATCCACCTGCTCGTAGTCCATCACATCGTACTTGTGGTTGGAGTAGGCGGTGAAAAGCGGGTTCAGGTAGAGCGCATTTACCCCCAGGTCGGAGAGATAATCCAGGTGCTGGGTGATGCCCTGCAAATCACCGCCATAAAAAATCAGGCCATGGTGCTGATCTGGCGGCGGCGGGCTTCCCCAGGGCAGGCAGCACGGATGATGCCCATGATATTCAAAATCCTGCGGGCTGGGGTCGTTGGAGGGGTCGCCGTTGGCAAAGCGATCTGGAAAGACCTGGTAAAAAACGCTCTCCAGCACCCAGGCGGGGGGCTGGTAATCAGCGATAATCTGAAAATCCGTGTGATCGAGCGGCTCGCTGGCGGCGGGGCCGGCGGCGGATAACCACCACAGGCCATCCGGGCTTTGCAGCAGGAAGCGGTAATGAGTCACCCGCATGCGGATGGGTAAATCCACGGCCCAGATTTGCAGGTGAGGGGCGGAAGCCTGGCGGGTGAGCGGCAGAAAGGCCTGCTCGCCATCCGGGAAAATGCGCAACCATACCTGGTGAAGCGGAGCCTCCGCGGCTGCCTGCAGGCGGACTTCCACATTGCCGGGCAGGGCCGGGTAGAGGTTGGAAACAAAATCCGGGCTGCCATCGTGGTGCAGGGTGGTCAGCCAGGCGGGGGGAGAAAATTGAGCCATGTACCTGTTGCTCGATCCCCCTCCCTTGCCCCAGGGGCGGGGAGAGGTGAAGAATGGGTGAGATGATTGGCGTGTATTGTATCATGCCGCAGGCTTCATCGGGCGCCATGTTGCACCCTTTCCTGCGCCTGTATCATGGCGTGGGCAGCACCCGACCCCTCTGGCCGGTGAGGTTCTTCCGCCACCCGCTCCATGTCTTCCACCTGTCCTGGCTGCGGTTAAGAAAGAAACTGATCCGACGATAAACGATGGGTTCCCCAAAAAAACGCCTCACGGGCGGTTCTGTTTTTTAGCTTATCATGGGGATCATCACCCTGTTTCGTGTAAAATCTTTCGGAGCTTTTTAGACGAAGGTTCCCTCATTCTGCGGGTATGGGAAAAGCCTTTTCCCCCGGGTAAGAGTTTTATTAATTCGCTCCCCGCAGACTTGACTCGCACCCCCTGCATTGCATACAATCAGGGTATGGAATATAAAGATTACTATAAAATCCTGGGGGTGGAGCGCAGTGCGACCGAAGCGCAGATTAAATCTGCCTACCGCAAACTGGCACAAAAACTACACCCGGATAAGAACCCCGGCGATAAACAAGCCGAAGAGAAATTCAAAGAGGTCAACGAGGCTTACGAGGTCTTGCGGGACCCGCAGAAACGCGCCAAGTATGATGAACTGGGCGAATCCTATACGGCCTGGCAGCAGGGCGGCGGACAGCCGGATAATTTCAACTGGCAGCAATGGGCTCCGCAGGGCGGGGGCGGCGCGCAACAAGTAACTGCCGAAGACCTGGAAGAAATGTTCGGCGGCGGCTTTTCAGATTTCTTCGCCACGATTTTTGGCGGCATGGGCGGCATGGGCGGAGCTTCGGCTGGCACCCGCCGCACATCCACCCGCCAGGCGCGCCAACCGCGCCGGCCGCGGGCCGTGGAGCAGATGGCCCCCATCAGCCTGGAAGAAGCCTTCCACGGCAGCCTGCGCCTGGTCTCCGTGGATGGCCAGCGTCTGGAGGTCAAAATTCCGGTTGGCGCCCGCACCGGCACCCGCCTGCGCATTCCAGGGGTGGCGAACGGCGGCGATATCATCCTCAACCTGCAAGTGCAAAACCAGCCCGGTTTTACCCTGCAAGGTGACGACCTGCATACCTCCGCCACGGTGGATCTCTACACTGCCGTCCTGGGCGGCTCCGTCAAGGTTAAAACCATGAATGGGGATGTGATGTTGACTATTCCGCCGGGCACCCAGCCCGGTCAAAAGATTCGCCTGGCTGGCAAAGGTATGCCCCCCTTGCGCAAGGCCAACCCCGCTGGCGACCTGTATGTTACACTTAAAGTGACCCTGCCCCGCAACCTGACGCCCGAACAGCGGGCACTGTTTGAACAATTGAAAAACACCTCTTCCTAACCGAATAGCCCAGTAAGGATGGCTGCGATGAAGAAAACAAAACTCTGGTTGGCAATCTCCATCCTGGTATTGGCAACCGTAGCCTGCCAGATCACCCCCACTCTGCCTGATCTTTTCAACAATCAACCGCAGGCCGCGCCGACTGCCAAACCGGTCAGCGTACCGACCCTGGCGCCCGTTGCACCGCTCATCCCCGGCTCACCGGATTTAATTGATCTGCAAGATACGCTCACTTCCATCTACCAGCGCGTCAGCCCGGCAGTGGTTTATATCCTCATTGATTCCAATAATGGCGGAGCTTCCGGCTCCGGTTTTGTCATTTCCACCAGCGGGGATGTGGTCACCAATTACCATGTGGTGGAAGGCGCCACCCAGATCGAGGTGGATTTTAGCAATGGCTTCAAAACCCGGGCCGAGGTGATTGGCACCGACCTGGATTCGGATATTGCCGTCTTACGGGTGGAGGAACTGCCGGGGGATCTCATTCCGCTCTCCTTCGGCAACTCGGATGCGGTGCTGCCGGGGCAGGTTGTGGTGGCTATCGGCAACCCCTTTGGCCTGACTGGAACCATGACCCTGGGCATCGTCTCCGCCAAGGGCCGTACGTTGGATTCCCTGCGCACCTCGGATGGCGGCTCATACTTCACCGCCGGGGACATCATCCAGACGGATGCAGCCATCAATCCGGGCAACTCCGGTGGGCCGCTGCTAAATTTGCAGGGCGAGGTGGTCGGTATTAACCGTGCCATTCGCTCCTCCGGCAGTAACATCACCGGCGAGCCGGTCAACAGCGGCATCGGTTTTGCCATTGCCTCCAACATCGTGGCGCGGGTTGTTCCGCACCTGATCGAGGATGGCTTTTATGATTACCCATACATCGGCATCAGCTCCAGCAGCGATTTGACCCTGGCCGAAATTGAGGCGCTGGATTTGCCGCGCCGCTCCGGGGTGTATGTATTCAGCGTGGTGCCTGGCGGCCCGGCAGATGAAGCCGGATTGCGCGGCGGCACCAGCCAGACCGGCCTCGAGGGCATCCTGGCGGGTGGCGATTTCATCATCGCGGTAGATGGTCGGCCGATTTTAATCTACAACGACATGCTGGGTTACATTTTACAGAACAAAGCGCCAGGCGATACGGTCGTCTTTACCATCATCCGCAACAACAAAGAAATGGAGGTGCCCCTGACCCTTGGCAAGCGTCCATAAAACCCCGGGACCTCCGGTCCTCATCGCTCTTTAACAACTATTCGGAGGCTGTTATGTTGAAAGATTCAGATCTGAAAGAGTTGCTGCAATTTACCCCCGGCGCGCCGGTATTGAGTATTTACCTGAACCTGGACCCCTCGCTGGGGAATGCGGAAGCGCAAAAGCTGCACTTGCGTTCCCTCCTAAAACCCGTCAACCGGCCAGCGGATGTGGCCGCGGTGGAGCACTATATTTCCCGCGAATTTGATTGGAGCGGCCGCAGCATTGTGATCTTCTCCTGCGCCGAAAAAGATTTCCTGCGGGCCTATCCGCTGGCGGTGCCCGTAATGGATATGGTGCGGGTCAGCGACCGGCCAGTCGTCAAACCATTGGCCAACCTGTGGGATAACTACAGCGGGTACGGCGTGGCCCTGGTGGATAAACAGGGTGTGCGCTTGTTTTTCTTCCACATGGGGGAGTTAAGCGAGCAAGAAGGTATGCTGGGCGAGGAGGTGAAACACGTCAAACGCGGGGGAGCTTCCACCTTTCCGGGGCGGCTCGGTGGCACCGCCGGACGCACCCGCCATGAGCCAGAAAAAGTGGAACGCAACATGAAGGACGCAGTAGAATTCGCGGTGAATTTCTTTGAGCAGAAACACGTTCGCCGCATTTTGATTGGCGGTACGGATGAAAATGTGGCGGCCTGGCGAGCTTTGCTTCCCCGCCACTTGCAGAGCCTGGTCATGGGTGAGTTTTCCATGCCGATGACTGCCAGCCAGGGAGAAGTTTTATCCCGGGCGTTGAAGCTAGGTATGGAAGCCGAAGTGGAACATGAAGCGCGGCAGGTCAATGAAATTATTGACCTGGCTGCCAAGGGTGGCGCAGGGGTCATCGGGCTGGAGAAGACATTGGAAGCCATCCAGCGCGAACTGGTACGGCGGCTGGTGGTGCTGCCCAATTTCCGCTCACGCGGCTTCATCTGCGATTCGTGCGGTCGCCTGACGGTGCATCCAACCGAAACCTGCCCCACCTGTGGGGAAAAATTGGCCCCGACCACCGATGTGGTGGAGTATGCGGTCAGCGGTGCGCTGCGAAATGGCGCAGATGTGCAGGTGGTTCACGATAACCCGGCCCTGGAAAAAGCCGGGGGGATTGGTGCCTTGCTGCGGTTTTAATGAATTTGAAAGAATGCCGGGCGTTCGTTGGAAACGGGCGCCCGTTTTTATTTAAGCCAGCCCTATGGATCGGTTCCTGTTGAAGGGTGGCGAAAAATTGGAAACCACGGAGACGCAGCGGCAAGGAGAAGAGCAGTCGAAAGGTTTGTTTGGAAGAGCGGCGGAATAGCGGGAACCACGGAGGCGCAGAGGCACGGAGAAGAGCAGTCGAAAGGTTTGTTTGGAAGAGCGGCGGAAAATTGGGAACCACGGAGACGCAGAGGTGCAGAGAAAAGCAATTAATCGGTTTTCTATGGATTTCCGGCGTGTTTCTGGGGAGGATATTTTCAAGTGTGGCGGAATAGCGGGAACCACGGAGGCACAGAGGCGCAGAGATGAGCCGTTGAAGGTTTCTTTGGAAGAGCGACGGAAAAGCGGGAACCTCTGAGGCACAGCGGCGCAGAGAAAAGCTTTTGAAGGGCGTCTTTGGAAGGACAGCGGAAAATTGGAAACCACGGAGACGCAGAGGCGCAGAGAAAAGCTTTTGAAGGGCGTCTTTGGAAGGACAACGGAAAAGCGGGAACCTCTGAGACGCAGAGGCGCAGAGAAAAGCTTTTGAAGGGCGTCTTTGGAAGAACGACGGAAAATTGGAAACCACGGAGACGCAGAGGCGCAGAGAAAAGCTTTTGAAGGGCGTCTTTGGAAGGACAACGGAAAAGCGGGATTCGTGAAACCCATCGGGCGGAGACGAAAATCCGGGATTAGCCCAGGGACATGGCCAGACCGTCCGCGCGCGGGTCGCTGCCGCCCGTTAAAACCCCGCTGAGCGGGTCACGCTGGATGACCTGGCCGCGTCCAAACAGGCTGCGTCCCATGCCGCGCACGGCGGTCACCCGGTGACCCAGATCGGCCAGTTCATCCATCACCCCGGCCGGGATGCCATCCTCCAGCGATACCAGGCTGGAGCCGGAATCAGGCTCGATGCAAAAGCGCGGCCTATCGAGCGCCTGCTGCGGGTCGTCCCCATCCACCACCAGCGAGAGCAGCACCTGCAAATGCCCCTGCGGCTGCATAAAACCGCCCATCACCCCAAAGCTGGCGTACAGCTCGGCGTTATCGGCGTGGGTCACCATGGCCGGGATGATGGTGTGGTAAGGGCGCTTGCCGGGTGCCAGCGCGTTGGGAGAGGCGGCATCCAGGCTGAAATTATGGCCGCGGTTCTGCAGCGGGAACCCGCAGCCCCGCGGTACGATGCCCGTGCCAAAACCCATGTAGTTACTGTTGATGAAAGAGCAGGCATTCCCCTCGCCATCCACCACGCTGAAATAAACCGTATCGGAGGAGGCGAGCGGTGAGCCATGTTGCAGTTCCTGGTTGGCAAAACCACGGTTGATCAAGCGGCGGCGCTGCTCTGCGTAGGATGGGCTCAACAACTCTGCCAGCGGGGCCGGGGCGAAGACCGGGTCTGCCACGAATTGCCGGGCATCCGCAAAGGCCAACCGCATCGCTTCGATGGTCAGGTGCAGCCGTTCGGTGGAAAGGGGCGGGGTATCTGCCAGGTCAAACCCGCCCAGCAGGTTTAGCGCCAGCAAGGTTGCCAGCCCCTGCCCGTTGGGCGGACACTCCCACACGCGCAGCCCGTGGAAGGTGGTGGAGATGGGTTCCTGCCAGGTGGAGGTATGCTCCGCCAGATCGGTCTCGCTGAGACAACCACCCGCCGCCTGCAAGGTGCGCACAATTTCCGCCGCGATGGGGCCCCTGTAAAAGGCCTCCCGCCCACCCTCGCCAAGCTGGATCAAAGTATGAGAAAGCCTGGGGTTGCGGAAGATCTGCCGGGCAGACGTTCCTTGCCCATCA
>CALESS010000404.1 GCA_937907495.1 uncultured Anaerolineaceae bacterium | reverse complement strand
CTTGCCACAAGCCGGGCAAACCAGGTTCAACAAGCCGTCATAATCTAAAACCGCCAGCCCGCAATAGGGGCAAATCGCTCCAGCGACAAACGGTCCGCTGGGATTTTCCCCATTCCCTTCGGGTTGCGGCTCCAGGAGAAATTCCAGCCCACTTGAGCGCGGTCCCCTGGCATCCACTGGCTCAATCGGACACATCCGGTTGTTTTCTTTCTGGCAACTGGAGACAGGCAAATAAACGCTCATGTACGCCCTCGGGCAGAGGCTCTTCAGCGGAGGTCTGATGGACAATTTCCACCGTCTTGCGCAGGGTGTTGACCACCACCCGGCAGTTCTCACATTCGGCCAGGTGGCGTTCAATTTCAGCGCACAATGCCTGCGCCAGGTCGCCATCCACATAGTCGGATAGATTTCCGAGTAATTGACCGCATCTCAAATGGCCGCTCATGACTTCAAACCTTCCTGCATTCGTTCCGCATAATATCCGCTCAGCTCTTCCCGCATCCTCAACCGGGCACGCAACAACCGCACCTTGACATTGGCCTCGGTTAAATCCAGCGCTTCCGCCGTCTCCCGGATGGAAAGTTGCTGGAGGTCTCTCAAGATGAACACCGTTCGCAGATTGGCAGGCAATTTGGCGATCGCCGCTTGAATGGCCTGGCGGGCTTCCTCTGAAACAAGCTCGCTTTCGGGTAAACAACACCAATCCACGATCTGCATGGCTGGAAAGGCATCTTCCTCGTCCTCTTCATGCTCCTCGGCGATTGCCACCTGCGGATGCCGTTTACGCAGTAACATCAACGCCTCATTCACCGCGATTCGATAGAGCCAGGTGGTCAGGCTGGAGCGCCCTTCAAAATTGGGCAGGGCGCGCATGGCCTTCAGATAAGTCTCCTGCAAGGCATCCTCGGCATCCTGTGGATCGTTGAGCATCCGCAAGGTCAACCGGAAAATGGCTGGCGAGGTCGCCTCCACGAATGCAGCAAACTCCTCCCGGTCACCGGCAACGAGCCGTTGCAGTGAGAACGCTTGCGGGGGTGAACTACTTTCAATCATTTAGATGCACATTTCTGAGGAAAGTTACGAAAGAGGCCAGGTGGGCATCACATCCAGGTCCAATGGGTCGCGGGCGCCCAGGGCATAGCGGAAATAGCCAGCCGCAGCAATCATGGCGGCGTTATCCGTACAGAGCGAGAAAGCCGGGATGAATACCGGGAGTTCGTTTTGCCCGGTGAAGGCCATGCGCAGGGCGGTATTTGCCGAGACGCCTCCCGCCACCAGGATGGCTTTGGCCTGGGTTGCCCGGGCGGCTCCCAGGGTTTTTTGCAATAAAACATCCACGACTGCCGCCTGGAAACTGGCCGCCAGATCGCTGACGGGCAAGGGCTTTCCTTCCTCCTCCATTTTACGCACCACCCGCAGCACGGCTGTCTTCAGGCCGCTGAAGGAGAAATCCCACGTCCCTTCCAGGCGGGCGCGCGGAAAAGAGAAGGTTTCCGGATTCCCATGGACCGCAGCCTTTTGCACACTCGGCCCGCCCGGGTAGGGCAGGCCCAACAGGCGGGCGACCTTATCAAAGGCTTCCCCCGCGGCATCATCCAGGGTGGCTCCCAGGCGGCGGTAGGTGAGATGGTCCGTCATCAGGTTCAGCTCAGTATGCCCGCCCGAAACCAGCAAGGCCATCAACGGGAATTCCGGGGCAGGCGGCGGATTGTGCAGTTCTGCCGGCACAACCCAGGCCGAATAGATGTGGCCTTCGAGGTGGTTGACCCCCACCAGCGGTAAACCCAGGGCCAGGGCAATTCCCTTGGCAGCGTTCATTCCCACCACCAGCGAGCCAGCCAGGCCCGGGCCGCGGGTGACTGCAATCGCATCAATTTCCGCCAGGCTGAGGTGCGCCCGCTGTATGGCCTCCTCCACCACGGCATAAATGGTGAGCACATGCTGGCGCGAGGCCACCTCCGGGAAGACACCTCCATATTGTACATGCAAATCAATCTGCGAAGCCACCACGCTGGAAAGCAGCACCCGGCCATTTTCCAGGACGGCGGCAGCGGTTTCATCACAGGAGGTTTCAATCGCCAGGATGCGTGCCGGGGGGAGGGTCTGATCGCTCATTGGTTCGTTTCCTTTTTGATGTTTGACATTCATTCCTGGCAGGTGATAACGAAGCAGCCGGAACAGCGCAGATTCTTACAAGATAGGTGAACCACCTGCTGATTCGCCCGTCTCCGGGTCTTTGATAAATAACCACTGTACCGGTCTCCCCTCGCCCACGGTGCAACCTGATTCTCTGGCGCTTGCCGCAGGGGAGAGGCGGGGAGATTATTTGGGCTTCATCGGCAATACAAAGTCATAACTGTAGGGTGCAAAAATTTCGAAGCTGCCATCTTCCTTGAAGTAGAGCGTATCCTCGATGCGCACGCCCATGCCCCGGCTGGGATAATACAGCCCTGGCTCAATCGTCACCACCGATCCCGGCGCCAGGACATCCCGCTCGGTGCCGCGGCCCGCCATCGGACGCTCATGGATGTTCAAGCCCACCCCATGCCCCAGGCTATGGACATAACCTTCTTCGGTAAGCGGGTTCGTCTTCACGGTTGGGTGACCCTTGGCTTCGAACATTTCGCAGGTGCGCTTCTGGTATTCAGCGAAGGGCGTATTGACCTTCAATTCGGCCAGGATCGTCTGGAATACATCCGCCACATCTTCATATAACTTCAAGGCTTCATCGGTTGCATAACCCAACGACCAGGTGCGGGTGAAATCATAAAAGTAGCCGCCCCCCGGTTCACAGGGGAAGATGTCATAGACAATCGTCTGACCCAGGCGGATGGAATCCTGCGGATTTCCGGTGCTGTGGGGGATGCCAGCATCCCGCCCGATGGCAAAGATCGTGCCTTCCGGGTTGTCTGCGCCCAACTCGGCCAGCCAGAGGTTGATGCGCGGTTTAACATCGCCGATCGTCAGCGGTTGCCCATCGGCTTTGACCAGGGTCTCCCCTTTGACGGCGTGCCCGGTCAGAAACTCTGCCGTTCGTCCGACCACCTCGGTGGTTATCTTACCCATCCGCCGGATGCGTTCAAGCTCTGCTGCATCCTTGGTCATCATTGCCAGCATCAGGATATTCTCTCGATCCATGCCCACAAATTGGATCTCCGGCAGGCGGGCTTGCAAACCTTGCAAAATGGTAAAGGTACGGCCAATATCGGTTTTGCCAAATAGGCCCACCCTGCCGGCGGTCACCCCGGCATGACGGAACATCGCCTCATACAACATCACCGCTGCCAGGGTCATGTCAGCGCCGGCAGCTTTCAGGCGCTCATCCAGCGGGAAGCGATCGTAGCCGCAGGTGGGAAGCCCGGTGCGGGCAGCCTCCTCACGCTCCATCGAGGCGTGGAAAAGCACGCCATCCGTGCCCCGCTTGAGAATTAAATCCGCCTGGCCCATGTGACCACCACCGGTCAAGTACACCATGGGCGGGTTGTGCTGGGCCGGACCGCTGATCAGAATGGCATCATAGTTGAGTTCTTGCATTAAATTGTGTAAATCCGTTTTCACCTTGATTTATCCTCCGCGGCCTGAGGCCATAATATCCGAAATTTATTGCCGATTCAACACCCGCTGAATGCCCTTCAGCAGCGCGGTATCTTGCTCATCAAACACCGTGCGGGGGTCAAAGACCACTCGCTCATCCTCCAC
>CALESS010000403.1 GCA_937907495.1 uncultured Anaerolineaceae bacterium | reverse complement strand
CCTTGAGGACCCACTTGAGAGCCCCGGTAACACGTTCGGCATCCACCACCACAGGAGCGAGGAGGTGCGGGATTCCATTGTAGCCGGTGAGCTCGACGCGCTTGGGGTCGACAAGCAACAGGCGCATATCCGCCGGGGAGTTGTTGAGCAGCAGGCAGGCCAACAGCGAATTGACGCACACCGAGTTCCCGGAGCCGGTTGTCCCGGCGATCAGCAGATGCGGCATGGAGGCCAGATCGTAGGAGACCGAACCCCCCGCCACGTCTTTGCCGATGGCAAAGCGCAGCGGCGATTTGATCTTGGCAAATTTCTCGCTTTCCATCGCCTCCCGCAGGGAGACTTTCACTTTCTCATCGTTCGGCACTTCGATACCGACAAACCTGCGCCCGGGTACCGGGGCTTGAATACGGATGCGTGAAGCGGCCAGGGCCAGGGCCAGGTCATCTGCCAGGGCTTGAATTTTATTGACCCGCACCCGTACCCTGCCGCCGCGCGATTCCACAAAGTCGGGTTCCACCCCAAACTGGGTGACGGAGGGTCCGCGTTGGATATCCACCACCCGGCCCGGTGCACCGAAAGAGGCCAGGGTTTCCTCGATCAGGCGGGCGCGTTGTTCATCGGCCCCGGCCTGCACCGCCAGGCGGGTTGCCGGGTCGAGGATGGAATCCAGCGTGGGCAGTACCCAGCCGGCTTCCGGCGCGCTCTGCTCAACGGATACGGGTAATGCGTGCGCGGCACTGGCTGCCGGGCTGGGGCCGCTCCGTGGGCTGGCAGCCGCACCCCGGTTGGGTGAGGAGACTGGCAGCGGTTCCAGGGGTTTGAAATCCTCCGGTAAATCACTGGAGGGTTCATCTATTGGTTGTGGGCGAAACCCATGGCGGAGCGCAGGTTCCTTCCCGGTTGGGGTGGCGCCGGGTTTCCGCTTGAATAAGGCGGCGATCCGTTGGAGCAGCTCCGGCAGGGGCAGATCAAACAGCACCAGCATGGCAATTAACGTCCAGGCCAGCAGGAAGATCACCGCCCCTGCCACGCCCAGCCGGTCCTCCAGGAAGAACTCAAACATTCCGCCCAGCCAACCGCCCTTGCCGCGCATGGATTCTCCCCAGCCGCCGCCAGTGAACAGGTGCACCCAGGCCAGCAGGTTGACATACAGCAAAAGCACGCCTGCCACCCGCCCGGCCGAGAGCGCCGGGAAGCGTTCCACACGCCGAAAGACCAGCCACAGGCCGAAGGCGATCAACCCCAGCGGCAGGACGAACATCCCCCATCCAGCCAGGTTGGTGAGAGCCTGCATCCACCAGCCGGTGACCGGGCTGCGGTTGGTGGAAAAGAGCGCCAGCAAGGTCAACCCGCCAATGAGCGCCAG
>CALESS010000402.1 GCA_937907495.1 uncultured Anaerolineaceae bacterium | reverse complement strand
TACGATTACCTTTCCTGCGTAACGGGAGTGGATTATATCGCTGAAGGGTTGATGGAGGTTGTCTACCATTTCTATCGCTCGACGGGTGGGGGAGCGCTGGTGGTGAAAACGCAGGTGGAGCGCGGGGAGAATCCCGTCGTTCCTTCCCTGGTGAGCCTTTATCCCGGCGCTGAATTACAAGAACGCGAAGTTTTCGATATGTATGGCATCCGCTTCTCTGGACATCCGGATTTACGGCGCATCTTGATGTGGCAGGGCTTTGCCGGTTGGCCTTTGCGTAAAGATTACGCAGAACCCTTTTTTGAAGAAGACGTAAAGCCTTTCAAGAGTCGCTGGCCGGAGGGTCACGTCACACGGGCGGAAGAGCACAACCCATACCATGCGAATGTGCAGTATCCGCAAGGTTTCAACCCGGAAACCTGGATACCTGAAGGGGATGAGGCGATCTATAAAGCCCTCCGTAAGCTGCCAGGTGAAGGGGAACTGGTTACTGACCGGATGATTGTGAACCTGGGACCGCAGCATCCCTCCACTCATGGCGTCTTTCGGATGGTGGTTGCTTTAGAGGGTGAAACTGTGCTTGGTCTGAAGCCTGTCGTGGGGTACTTGCACCGCAACCACGAGAAGATTGGCGAACGAAATACCTTCCTGGGGAACATGCCTTTCACCGATCGGCTCGATTACATCTCATCCATGAGCAATAATTTTGGTTATGCCCTGGCCGTGGAGAAACTGATGGGCATTTCCCCCACGGAGCGGGCAGAGTATTTACGAGTGATTATGGCAGAATTGACCCGGATTGGCAGCCATTTGATTGCAATTGGATTCCTGCTGAACGACCTGGGGGCATTCTTCACTCCCTCCCTTTATTCACTTGAGGAGCGGGAGTTTATCCTGGATATTTTTGAGGCTGTCTCAGGCTCACGGATGATGTGCAATTATTTCCGCTTCGGCGGTGTGTCACGGGATCTTCCCGAGGGGATTTATAAGAAGATTAAAGACCTGGTATTTGACCGGCTGCCACGCAAAATAGATGAAATTGATAAATATTTAACGAGAAATGAAATCGTGCGAATTCGCTGTGAGGGGGTGGGCGTACTGAGGCCCGAAGAAGCGATTGCTCTTTCGGCATCTGGGCCCGTTTTACGAGCCTCGGGTGTTCCGTATGATGTGCGCCGGGCGGATCCGTATAGCATTTACGAGCGGTTCGATTTTGATGTGGCGTATGGGGTGCATGGGGATGTCTACGATCGTTACCTGGTGCGCCTGGGTGAGATTCGGCAATCCATAAGGATTTTGCAACAAGCACTTGAAACCATGCCGGAAGGGCCGATCCTGGCGGGGAAGCCCCAGCACACCGTGCGCGTGCCAGCGGGGGAAGCGTACGGCAGGGTCGAAGGGCCGAAAGGTGAACTGGGCTATTATGTCGTCTCGAATGGGAAACCCAACCCCTATCGTTATCATGTGAGGCCCCCCTCATTCATCAATCTGACGGGATTGGAGGCCATGGCCCGAGGTGGAAAAGTTGCTGATGCAGTAGTGATCTTGGGCTCGATTGATATTGTGCTGGGTGAAGTGGATCGGTAGGAGGATGCCATGAACGGAAGTGAAATCATTAGAGGATTAACTGTCACCCTCAAGCACTTTGTAGATACCTACATTGTGGATATAGTCAAAGGGCGGAAGCGTTACCGAACGGAGGAAGGAATTCGCAGCCGGGCAGAAGCAGATACGCGTGGAATATTCACGGTTCAGTATCCGGAAGAAAAGCTGCCCGTGCCGGAGGAGTTTCGCTATCTCCCATTTCTGGTCTATGACACCCGGGAGGATGGCACAAAGGCGGTCCGTTGCACCGCCTGCGGCATTTGTGCCAAGGTTTGTCCACCGCAATGCATTTGGATTGTCCGTTCAACAGACCCGGTGACGAATAAACCTGTTGCGGCCCCGGCAGAATTTGCGATTGACGTTGATATTTGTATGAATTGTGGATTTTGTGCTGAATACTGTCCTTTTGATGCGATTAAAATGGATCATGATTACGAAATCGCCTCTTATGACCGGACAACCGCTCACATTTTTCACCTGCCAAAGTTATTAAAACCTGCCACCTATTATGCTGAAATTCGGCCTACCAACGCCGCC
>CALESS010000401.1 GCA_937907495.1 uncultured Anaerolineaceae bacterium | reverse complement strand
TGTCCGCTGCGGAGCATCCGGGATGTTGGGATCAGCGTATACCTGGTTGATTTCGCCTTCCAATTGCCGGATTTGCGCCAATAACTGCGTATGGGCTATCACCAGGTCATGCTGCGCAGGCTGCGGTAAATAATCCACGCTTTTTACTGCCCCAACCGCCAGTTTCTGCCCCAGGGCATCCAGGGTCCAGTCTACATAATCAAACTCGATATTTCTCGTAAAGCTCCGAGTTTGATCGTAAACCCCAACCAGGCCCACGTCGCTCCGTTGCAATACCAGGGCTGAAACGACCAATAAGGCAATCAGTGAAAAATAGCGTAGAAAATCAGAGAGCGGCTTTCCCATTATAAATATTTCATTAATTTCCGGTTAACGTTACACAAAACTTATACCAATCGCATCAAATAATGTTATATTACACGGTGGAACTGATTGATTATAAAGCATGGTCTTTGAGCCGTGCGAAACCACCTTAAATAAATCAACATCAGTGTAAAAGGGAAACATGAAGAAGACATTAATTACAATCTTGATTGTGGCTGTATTAGGCGTCGGTGGATATTTCGGGGTCACTGAATACCAAAAGGCCCAGGCCGCCAAAGCCAGCACGTACTCCACCGTAACCGTCACCCGTGGAGAATTAACAGCCATCATCGGCGCGACCGGCTCGGTACGCGCCAATCAAACCGCCGTCATCGCCTGGCAAACCTCCGGGCAAATCGCAACCATTGATGCCGCCCTTGATCAAAAGGTCACCGCCCGGCAAGTATTGGCGTCCCTGTCTCCCTCCTCTCTTCCCCAAAGCATGATCCTGGCGCGTGCCGATTTAATCACCGCCCAGCGCAACCTGGATAATTTGCTCAATTCCAATTCTGCCGCCGCCCAGGCTTATTTAACGGTGATTCAAGCCCAGAAAGCCCTGGAAGACGCCGAATCCAAGCTCACCAGCAGAAAATATTACACCAGCAGCCAGGATTCAATTGACAATGCCCGCGCCTCCCTCACCATTGCTGAAGATGCGGTAAAGCGCGCCCAGGATATTTTTGATCAGTTTGCCAACCGGGCAGAAACTGATGTGATGCGCGCCAATGCCCTTTCCTCGCTGGCCTCCGCCCGCCAACAGCGGGATCGTGCTCTCGCCAACCTCAATGCCCTGCTTGCCACCCCGGATGCCATCCTCCTGGATGAGGCTTCCGCCAAGGTTGAACTTGCCCAGGCCCAACTGGATGATGCCACTCGTGAGTGGGAGCGCCTCAAAGACGGCCCCGATGCCGATGACATCACCTCCGCCCAGGTGCGCATTGAGGCTATTCAAGCTTCCCTCGAACTCTTCGAACTCAAAGCCCCCTTCGCAGGAACCATTACTGAAGTCCGCTCCCTGGTTGGCGACCTGGTTTCACCGGGCACAGCCTCCTTCCGCATTGATGACCTCACCCACCTGTTGGTGGACGTGCAGGTGACCGAAGTGGATATCAACCGGATTGAAATCGGCCAACCGGTCAACCTGACATTCGATGCCATTCTGAACAAAGAA
>CALESS010000400.1 GCA_937907495.1 uncultured Anaerolineaceae bacterium | reverse complement strand
TGAAACTCCGGCGGGATATCCCCTCTGCCAGCCAGGTTGGCCGGGCGGGCCGCCAATATGTGGAAGAAAATCATCAATGGATAACAATTGTAAAACGACTGGAATCCATTTATACTGAGGTATCGGTTGAAGAAGGGACGAAAAAACCATGAAGTTAAGTTTGTTTATTAAGCCAGTTTTGAAGTGGTGGTGGATGATCGGCCTGGCCTGCATCATCGCCGGGGTTACATCCTACTTGATTGTTCGAACGCTGCCGAAGGTCTATACTGCCCGGACGATGTTAATGGTGAGCAGCACGATCTCCGATCCAAACCCGGATGTGTACCAGTATGGAATCGTTTACCAACTAACCCAAACCTATGCCTATATTGGTTATCAGGATACGGTGCGCAATGCTGCCAAGCAAATATTGGATCTCAACGAACTGCCAGATTATGAAGTTTCTGCGCTGACGAGCGGCCCTTTTATCGAAATCAAGGTTACCGATACCAACCCCGAAATGGCAGCCCGGGTGGCAAATGAACGGGCAAATCAAATTATCATCATCAGCCCCACCCACAGCGAAGAATCGCAAGCCGCCCAGACCAAGATCTTCCTCCAAAAACAAATTGATGACCTGAGAAATCGGATTGAGCAAACCCAGGAAGAAATCGCATTGAAGCAGGAAGCCCTGGTGAACATGACCAGCGCCGGGGAGATTACCCAGGCCCAGGCCGACCTGACCGCACTGGAAAATAAGCTGGCAACCTACCAGACCACCTATGCAGACCTCCTAAACACCACTTCCCGCTCTGCGGTGAACAGCATCAGCGTGTTTGAAAAAGCCCTCACACCGGTCTACCCGGTTGGGCCGAAAATCCCGTTGATTGTGGCTGCCAGTATCCTGGGGGGCCTGTTGCTGGGCGTAGCGGCTTCTTATTTAATCGAATACCTGGATGATTCAATCAAGGATGTAAATGGAATCTCCGAAGTGATGCAGGCACCGATTATTGGGACCATCAGCCAGATGCCGAAAGAGCAAAACCTGGACTTCTTGCGGAAGAATCCGGATTCCATGATCGCGGATGCTTTCCACATGCTGCGGGTGAACCTCAACTTTTTGGGAGTGGATGAACCCCTGAAAACCATTCTTGTTTCCAGCCCGGGGCCAGGGGATGGAAAATCCACCGTGGCAACTTACCTGGCATACACCATGGCGGCTGGAAATAAAAAGGTTGTGCTGATTGATGCTGACCTACGCCATCCCAAGATTCACACGATTTTAAACCTGCCCAACGAGCATGGGTTATCCGAACTTTTCAGTGAGAACCGCGAAATTCAAGACGTTATGGTCGAAGTGGACGAAAAACGGGTCTACTTCATTGCTGCGGGCAGCTATCCGCCCAACCCGGTGGAATTATTGGCCTCCAGGCGGATGGAAAATTTGTTGACGGAATTGAAAAAGGAATTTGATGTTATTGTCATTGATTGCCCGCCGTTGATTGTGCCAGATGCCTCGGTTCTTTCTGAAAAGGTGGATGGTATTCTGCTGGTCGTGCGGGCGGACCATACCTCCCGCCGCTCGATACAGATGGCGCGGGATCAACTGAAACGTGCCAGAGCGCGCGTGCTGGGGGTGGTGGCGAACGGAGTCTCCAGCCAGCCGCATTATTATGGAAGTTATTATCAATCGGAAAAAGGCAGACACGCGAAAAAGTAGGCCTTGCTGCATGTTTTAACCAGAGACAAAGCGCCAGGATTGTAAAAAATCCTGGCGTTCCTGTAAGGAAACCTTAAGATTCGGTTTACAAGATTGACATTAAGATTTAATTCCACCTTAACCACAAATTCTATAAAATCAGCTATATTTATGCCGGATTGGATTGTTCCCAATAGCACAATTATATTGCCAGGAAAAAGTAAGCATATGGGGGATGAACCAATATGCGCCTGGAAGTATTTGTGCCAGAAAAATTACAGAGTCTAATTTCTTGCAGGGCTTTCACTTCATCGTACACCTCATGCCAGCCCGGATTGCCCTCCATCTATCAGGAAAGGATATGATGGTTTTATTACTGAAACGGTTTGTCCTCTTAGGGGTTATCGTGTTGTTGGCTATCAGTCCGCGGGGGGCGGATGCTGCCACCCTCCCATCGTCCGCTCCCTGGACGATTTATCTGCCCGTCACGCTGAACAGCGGGCAAACTTTACCCGCAGCACCTTCGGTTGCAATTCCTTATCTCAATGTGGCTCCTGGAGTGATGGATGAACACACCGGGGAACTCTCTGTTTTTTGGTTTGGCCAGGCCCGCCTGACAGAGAATTACTCCGATGTGCGAATGGGTTACAACAATGAGGAGCTGTTTGTGCGGTTGCAAGTGTTCGACCGGCGCTGCTGGTTCGATGATACCGAACCAACCGATGAACCCACCCGCTGGGATTCCGCAGCCATCTACCTCAACCTGGATGGCAACATAGGCAGCGTTCCCTCGAACCGCTCCTACCAGTTCCTGGTGCAGTTTGATCCAATGCCCAATTGGAACCCGGAGTGGGAGATCAATCGCTTTGCCTACCAGGGAAATGGCACTTCCTGGCAGCCAGTAAACCTCCCCTTCTCCATGTATTCTTCGTACACCGGTGGCTCGTGGAACGATAATGGAGACGATCAGGGGTGGACGGTGATCATCCGCATCCCCTTTTCCAGCCTCGGGTTAACCTCCCGCCCGGCGCAAGGGACCACCTGGGGGATCGCGGCCATTAATTATGACCGCGATGATGCCAATGGCACCGCCATCGCCCCCAAAGTTTGGCCGAAAAATGTGGATTATGCCAGGCCGATGACCTGGGGCAAGCTGGTATTTGGCATTCCGGCACCTGGCACGGTGGCTGGAACGCCTACGGGAACCACACTGATTCGCCAGGGGCTAAACGGGAATGTGGTCTCAGACGCTTCGGTAGGCGGCTATACGATTTGCGGCAGTGGAACGAATTTCTGGAGTACCTGGGGTGATACGAACGAGTCCTTCTACAATCCCCTGTTGGGTGATTTTAACATCCAGAACCAGGGCAACATCGCCGATTGGCCGTGTTTCTCAAAGGTTTACTTCTCGTTCCCCCTCAACCAGGTTCCAGCAGGCAAGCGCATTCTCTCGGCAACCCTGACCCTGTACTTGTTTGGCAATGCAGGTTCTGCCGGGGCCGAACCGGCTTCGCTCATCCATGCCTACACAGTGAACGAACCCTGGAATGAACAGACCATCACCTGGAATAATGCGCCTTATATTAATACCTATATCACCCAGACTTGGGTCAGCCCGCCGCCAGCCAACACCGGCTTTCCCGGCGTAGCCAAGGAGTGGGATGTGACCTCGGCTGTGGCGAGCGCCTACGCTGGCGGGCAGAGCCTGAATCTTGTCCTGTACTCCAGCGATAACTGGATGCACAGCGGGAAGTACTTTGTAAGCTCCAACACGGGGGATTGGAATGCTGCAGGCCGCCCGGTTCTTACTGTGAAATGGAGTGAGTAATGAATAGAAAATCCCTGCCTGCACTTTGGGGGATTACTTCTTTGCTGCTGGTTGCTGCCCTGCTGATCACCCCGCTGGGGGTCCAGGCCAGCCAAAGCCCCCAGGAGGGCAATAACGGTACCAGCGGTCCCACCATTTACCTGCCCCTGGTGATGTTGGGTGCGACCAGCAATGCTGCGGATTGGATTCAACACGCATATAACCCGCAGCGGATCAGTGCTTCGCCTACCCAGGTGGATGGGCCATTTTGTTACACCTGGAAGTGGTACGAAGCTCCCATTGCTTCACGCGCCCAGCCGGTGGTAGCCAGTGGACGGTTGTTTGTCGGTTCCATGACCGGAATGATCTACGCCCGCAATGCCAGTACCGGTGCGCCGCTGTGGCAGTACCAGACGGCTGGCCCGATCCGGAATAGCGGGGGAATCGCCGGGAATGTGGTGATCTTTAGTTCGCATGATGGATACACTTACGGCTTACAGGCTTCCAGTGGAAACCAGATCTGGAAAACCCTGACCGGGCCGAGTGTCACCGCGCCGCTCATAAGCAGCAACCTCAGCCAGGTGGTGGTGGCATCTTCCAATGGCGTGCTTTCGATGCTGAACACCTCCTCGGGAAGCATTCTCTGGCAGTTTGATGCCGGCGCGCCGATCTTAACCTCACCGGCCATGAGTGCGGATGGGCAGAAGATTTTTATCGGCAATGAGGCCATCCAGGCCATCGGCCTGCGAGCGAGTGACGGCCTGGAATTGTGGCGGACGCAGCTTCACGGCCTTTCCCTGGCGGATCGCTTCCCGGTGGTGGTAGGCGATAAGGTGATCTTCCGCTCTCAACCCAATTACAACTTCAGCATCCTGCTAAACGAAGGGGATGCGGTGATGGATGGCACCTACAACGGAGGGGCTTTTCAACCGGTATTGGCCGATTGGGCCGCCGATTGGGCAGGTGTGCGCACCCGCATCCTCAATTACCTGAACCAGGAGCCATCGAAGCAGACCTTTTTTGTGTTGAATACCAGTAACGGGCAATCCCTGGGGACCGTGCCGATTTTATATACCTACGGTAATAATGACACGCCCAACACTCCCGTGGTAACTGCCAATGGCGTTTATGTGACGTACCGCGCCCGGCATGGCATTCAGACGGATGGCGGAATTGCGCATGTTTCCTCCAAATATGATGCAGAGTTGGGACTCCTCAATTTAAATACCTTGAACATCACCGGTCTGACGGCGGCGGAGCCACTCTCCGGGATGGCGGAATTCCGCATGACCTCAGATGAGCCTTCCATGTTGAGCGCTTCCGGGAATATTTTGTATGTGGATAACTGGGAAAGACTGGGCGGGATCAACACCAGCAATGGCGATCTCATCCATGTCAGTGCGGTTTCCAACGATTGGCCGGAGTGTGGCGCTCAATGCGGTATGGGGACCAATTTACCCTTCTTCCCGATGAGCGGGGGGCCGGCCTATCCTTTCCCGCAGCCGCGTGTGACCGAGGGCAACCAACGCGGGGGATTGGTGATTGCCAACAATATGCTCTACTGGCGGGTGATTGAAGCCGGATTGGGGGGGCTTTCTCACCGTTCGGGCAGCACTTGCCCGGCACCCATCATTTGGTCGGGGAACAATCCCTTGCAGAATCCAACCCTGCCTGCCGAGCCGGAAGGGACCGTGATGCAGAGGCCGCTTGCGGATTACATTACACTGGATATGACTGCACCCGATCCGAACCCCAACCCGGCGGTGGTGCAACAGATCCAGGCCCAGGTGCAGGCAATTACAGAGACCAACAATCACCTGATGCCGATGTTCTTACACCGGGGTTATACCCGCTCGCAGATTTGGCCGTACAATACGACCAACCCGTGCAGCCCCAACCCCTGCCTGCCGGAGATCACGCACATTGCCACGGGGAATGCCTACTGGTTTGACCCCGGAGAACTGCTCTACACCATGGCGCTGGCCTATCCCTATCTGACGGCAGACCAGCAATTAGCAGCCCGCAATTACATGGCTGGAGAAATGGCACGTTACCCCACCCTGCAGGACCTCCCCTGGGGCACCAACCAATGGCTTAAGGAAGGGGTTGCCAGGGAAACTTTTGAAGTGGCGTTTCGCTCTTCCTTAAATAATTGGCCTCCGCCGGGTAGAAACCTGGCCACAATTTATGGCTTGTGGTTATGGTCCAAAAATACGGGGGATTGGTCATATGCCCAATCGCACTGGAGTGAAGTGGTTGCGTTGTTCAATCAACGCAAGGGCAGCATGAACTATTACTCCGATATTTCCGGGGCGATTGGCTTTGCCCGCCTGGCAGCTCACTTTGGCTACACAACGGATTACAACAATGGCGTGCAGGCTGCCCTGAGCGGAATGCAGGCTGGTTTGAATTTTGATGCCTTCCGCACCCGGGCAGAGGCGCAGTACCCCGACCCGCCGAACCTGACAACCGGGTTTTATGCGCCTGTGTTCTTTGGCATGACGCCGGAAGTAGGCCTGTACCTGCGGGAGCAACTGGGGGGTGCGGCCCAAACCTATCTGCTTTCAAAGGAATCGGGTAATGGGCTGCAATGGTGGTATCTCACGCGGGCCGGTACGCATGGGGAGTCGTTTGAGAGTTCGTTCGTGGCACCCCATGCTGCCTGGTCGCACTTCCTGGCGCATGCCTATGTTGTCGGGCAGACCGAAGCGACCCTGACAAAGTGGCTGGACTGGCCCTGGGCGCGCGGAGACCTGTACTCGATTCAAAAATTGGTGGCGGCTTTGCAAGCCTACTAATGCTCATTAATCCTCAAAAACCGGATGGCCAACACCATCCGGTTTCTCATTCAGCAATTCGAATTACCCAATCCGCAAGGCATCCAGCTCGGCAGGACTGCCATTAAACCAATCCAGATCTACCCGCGGCCGGCGGGCGGGAAAGCGGGTAATGCCCATCACTTCTGCGCGGTCGGTATGCTGCCAGAAGGTGTAGGTAAGCCAGGGGTAGGGAATGGTGGGCTTTGCTGTACCATAATGAGCGATCCAGAGGGGATATTCCACCGGCCATTCCGGCGAAACAGGGTTGATATAACTGCTCCAGAAGCCGGGGGAGGTATAGATGATGGCCTGCAACCCGCTGAGAGCGTGCAGTTCCTGGAGGAAGGTATGCAAT
>CALESS010000399.1 GCA_937907495.1 uncultured Anaerolineaceae bacterium | reverse complement strand
CCAGTTTCCTTTCCAAACCTGGCTGCCGGATGCAATGGAAGCCCCCACGCCTATTTCCGCCCTCATCCATGCCGCGACGATGGTCAACGCCGGGGTGTATTTACTGGCGCGCTTCCATCCTGCTTTTGCACAGGTTCCCGGCTGGCGGGTTGCGGTGGTGGCGGTGGGTTTGCTTTCAGCATTGCTGGCGGCGGTGATGGCCCTGCTGGCGAATGACCTCAAGCGGGTGCTGGCCTACTCCACCGTTTCACAGCTTGGATTCATGGTCTATGCGATTGGGGCGGGCAGCGTAATGGCTTCCGCCTTCCATCTCTTCAGCCATTCCATCTTCAAGGCACTGCTATTTTTAGCTGCCGGTTCCGTCATTCACGCTGCTGGGACGCGGGATATGCGCCAGATGGGCGGACTGGGGCAGCAAATGCCGTTCGTACGCAATGTATTCATCATCGGCGCGCTGGCATTGGCGGGCTTGCCCGTGCTGAATGGCTTCTGGAGCAAGGAATTTATCCTCGAAGTGGGCCTGGAACAGGGGCCGCTTTGGGGTTGGCTGGGTATGCTGCTGGTGGCAGGTCTGACGGCTCTCTATACCCTGCGCGCTACCTGGCTGGTATTTTTCGGTACGCCGCGCAGTCACCTGCATGCGCATGATGCCGGTAAAGCCATGAAAACCGCCCTCGCACCTCTGGCGCTGGGAGCCCTGGTCTCCTGGGTGGCAGCCGGGCCGTTTTTCCATCTGCTGGTAGAAACCCTGCCAGCTCATCACCTTGAGGCGGAGACGACTGCCGAGTTGGCGATCACCATTCTCAAGGCACCTGTCACCTGGCTGGCGATGGCCGTGGTGGGGCTGGGCGTGGCAGCCTGGGTCTTCCGCATGCGGCTGGGCGTGGTGGTGAAGGTGTTTACTTTCCTTGCGCAAGCCGGGCGGCAAAGTTTTGGCTTCGAGGCCATCAACCGGGGGATTGTCAGCGGCACCAACCGGGCGGCAGAATGGCTGCGCGGATCGCAAACCGGGGCGCTGAACTGGAATGTGTTTGGTATTTTAGCCGGGCTGGCAGTGGTGCTGGCGATTGTGCTGGGGGTGCGTTGAGATGAATATGAACACTGCATTTTATGCCCTGGTCTTACTGCCGCTGGCGGCTGCCCCCCTCATCTACCTGGCGGGCCGCATCCAATTTCGGCTGGGGCGAAAACCCTGGCTTTCACGCTGGCTGGCATTGTTGAGCCTGCTTGCCAGCGGAATTTGCCTTTACTTTGCCGCCCTGGGCTTTCAGCAGGGCCAGACCCCATCCCTGTCCCTTGGGGCAGTCGAGTTGGCGCTGGATGGTATCGGACAATTACTGGCGGCGGTGGTGATTCTGCTGGGTGTGCTGGCTGTTATTTTCTCATTCAGCTATATGGCGGGCGAAGAGGGCGAGGAAAAGTTCTATGGACTTTTGGTTGCCATGATTGGCACCATCCTCGGCCTGGCCTGCACCCGTGACTTGTTCAACCTGTGGGTGTGGTTTGAGGCCATGGCCATCACCTCCTACATGCTGGTGGCATTCTACCGTTTGCAGCCTTCCTCGTTGGAAGCCGGGGTAAAATACCTGGTGCAGAGTGCCGCCGGTTCCGTGCTGGTGGTACTGGGGATTGCGCTGGTCTTTGGCCGCACAGGAACGCTGGCTTTGGCCGAGATCCGCAGCCTGGCGGTCGCCGGGGATGGCTGGCTGCTGGCTGCCGGGGCACTTTTCCTGGTCGGGTTTGGGGTGAAAGTCGCCCTGGTGCCCTTGCACACCTGGCTGCCGGATGCCCACTCCCAGGCGCCGAGCAGTATCAGCGCCATGCTTTCAGGTATCGTGATTGAAGCGGGCTTAATCGCCATGCTGCGAGCGCTCGGAGCGTTAACGGAAGTTTCGCCGGTCTGGGGTGGTTTGTTGATGGGTGCGGGTGCGCTGAACATGCTGGTGGGCAACCTGATGGCCTTGCGCCAGCGGCAAATCAAACGCCTGCTGGCATATTCCAGCCTGGGTCATATCGGTTACATGCTGGTCGGGTTGGGCCTGGCAGTGAGCTTTGGCTTGCCGGCGGGGGCGAGCGGTGCCTTTTTCCATCTCTTCACCCATGCCATTATGAAAGGCCTGGCCTTTTTTGCGGTCGGGGCGATGATGTACGGCTTATTGATGACCTATGGATCGCACAGGGCATTGGAGGCCGAAGACCTGGATGGAATCTCGCGGCGCTACCCGGGGACGGCGTTTGTACTATCCGTGGCACTATTGAGCCTGGGCGGTCTGCCACCGCTGGCAGGTTTTATGTCCAAGTGGCCGATTTTTGTGGCGGGCTTTCAAAGCCAGCATTGGGCGGGCATTGCGCTGGTGGTTTTTGCGGCTCTGAATTCGGTGCTTTCGTTAGGTTACTACGCTCCGCTGGTCAACCGGATGTACCGGCACCAGCCGGGCGGGCTGGCTTTGCAGGGCAGCCGTCTGCCGGCAGCCATGGTCATTCCGATGGTTGCCGCCTGTGTTCTGCTAATCGTCCTGGGGATCTGGCCCAGCCTGCTGAATTGTTTATTTGACCCGGCGGCGGCCAGCCTGCTGGCCCTCTTCGGGCGTTGAGTGAGGTGTTCATGAATATATTACTTTCTCCACCGCTGGCTTTTTTGATCTATATTCCGCTGGTAATGCTGATCTTCTTGCTCGGCAAGCGGCTGGCCGGACCGGCAAAATCCAGCGCGGCCAAATCCAGCACGTACGGCAGCGGTGAAGAGGCTCCCACCCATGCCGCGGCTCCTGGCTATCAGCCATTTTTCCTCGTGGCATTCTTTTTTGCGATTTTACACCTGGGCATGTTGGTGCTTGGCAGCAGTCAATTGACGCCTGTTTCCGGGATTTTTCTGCTGGGCCTGGCTGCCACCCTGCTGGCTTTGATTTTGGGTTAGCGGTAGTCGTTTATTGGAGGAATGATGGAACAACAAGCGGATACACTCGTGCAAAAAGTCATGGATGGGATTAAATCCTGGGCGCGCATCAACTCGCCATGGGCCATTCACTATAACAGCGGTTCTTGCAATGGCTGTGATATTGAAATCCTGGCGACGTTGACCCCCCGTTATGACGTGGAACGGCTGGGCATCAAACTGCAAGGCAGCCCGCGCCATGCGGATGTGTTGATCTGCACCGGCCCGGTGACTTTGCAATCCCGTGATCGGCTGAAACGCATTTATGATCAAATGCCGGAGCCAAAGTTCGTGATCGCGGTCGGCTCGTGTGCCCTTTCCGGCGGGGTCTACCAGGGTTGCTACAATATTGTGGGCAGCATTGCCGAGGTGATCCCGGTGGATGTGTTTGTGCCAGGCTGCCCGCCGCGCCCGGAGGCCATCATCAATGGCGTGGTGCAATTACTGGAAAGTTTGAAGAGGAAATAGGGAGAAGGCATGGATACTACGAGCGCTCTAAAAACCGCCGAAGAAATCTTAAAACCCTGGATCCGATCGGTGACCGCACCAGAAGAAAAGTGGATCGTGGTCAGCATCAGTCGGCATCATCTGAAAGAGGGAATCAAAGCCCTGCTGGATGCGCACTGGGGTTATTTGTCCTGTATTCTGGGGGTGGATTTCCCTGGCAACCCGGCTCCCCAACCAGAGGAGAAATTATGGCAGCGGCTCAACGAGAGTGAATATATTGCACCTTCCCGGCCTGAAGGCATGGTGCGGGTACACTACGTCTTCTGCCATGGTGCAGCCTGCCTCTCATTGCGGGTGGCGCCCCATTATTCCAACCTGTGGGTGCCCAGCATTTGCGATCTGATCCCCTCTGCCACCCTCATGGAACGCGAGCTAATGGAGATGTTTGGGGTGCGGGTGGAAGGCACGCCGGATACCACTCATCTGTTACTGCCCGATCAATGGCCGGATGGCGAATATCCGCTGCGGAAGTGGTGGAAAGGGCTGGAGAAGGAATTGCCGGAAAGTGAATTGGTGGATTAATGGAAAAACAGAGCAAGCCGAATAAATTTATTGTCCCGATTGGCCCGCAGCACCCGGCCCTGAAGGAACCCGGGCATTTCGAGTTCACCGTGGACGGTGAGGTG
>CALESS010000398.1 GCA_937907495.1 uncultured Anaerolineaceae bacterium | reverse complement strand
ATATTGGAATCATCAATACGGAAATGGTGGCGGCAGGGAAGTGGATTGCCCAGAACACCGGGGAAGATGCCCTCATCGCAGCCCATGATATCGGGGCGCTGGGATATTTTGGCGGGCGGAGGTTGGTGGATCTGGCTGGTTTGATCTCGCCCGAGGTAATTCCCTTTATTCGCGATGAGCAGAAGTTGGCAAACTTCCTGGAGGAACAAGGTGCAGATTACCTGGTGACTTTCCCGGGTTGGTACGAGACGTTGGAGGAAGGCAAGCAGGAGGTTTGGCGCTCTGAGGGCGAATATTCCATTCAGCAGGGGGGAGAGAATATGAGGATTTATCGCTGGATTGTGCCTTAATCTTCAATTGGGTTATACCAACTCTATGCTATACTGAGGGGAATTTGATAAAATACAATTGCCCGGAATTGGGTGTTGAAAACTGGAAGAAGAAGCGGAGGATTGCATGGCACCAAATTTGGATGTTGAACGCGACCCCATAGATGGATTAATTGAAGAGCTGCAAGCAGAGTTGGAGCAATCCCGCCGCGCATTGCGTGAGACGACCATGATGATTGAACAAAGTCAATCGGAGCTGGCCAAGCTGGTGCAGCGTAACTCCTCCGTCACAGGTCACTTGCAGCAGATGCAAGGGCAAATTGAATCTCTGAGCCGGAATGATATCCGCATGGCTTATAACGCCGCCATGGATACGCAGCAGCGGTTGCTTGTGATGCGCGGCCAGTTGGAAAAACTGCAGACGGAGCAGAAAAATCTGCAACGGACCATCACCCGGCTGGAAAACACCCTGAGAGTGGTGGAAGAGCAGGCTGGCAAAGGCAGCCGGAAGGGGAATAGCCTGGCGATGTTGGAGATGGTGGTCAAGGTGCAGGAGGCAGAACGTCTGCGCCTTTCCCGCCAGATGCACGATGGCCCCGCCCAGGCGCTTTCCAATTTCATTGTCCAGACGGAAATTGCGATGCGGTACTTTGAGATGGACCCGGTGAAGGCCAAAGAGGAGCTGCAGGCCCTTAAACAATCTGCATTTACAACCTTCCAGAAGGTGCGGACGTTTATTTTTGAATTGCGGCCAATGATGCTGGATGATCTGGGGTTATTCCCCACGATGCGCCGGTATATTGAATCATTCAAAGAGCAAACCGGGGTGGAAGTTGCGCTCAACCTCAAGGGACAGGAGAAGCGGTTGGATCCCTACCTGGAAGTGATGATTTTCCGAGCCTTGCAGGAGTTGATGGGCAATGCCGTCCGACACAACCTGGATGCTGCCAACCGGGTCATGTTGACGGTGCAAGTAGTGGCAGAGGAGCATCTGGTGAAGGTCAGCGTCAGCGATACCGGCAAGGGTTTTGACGCAGAAGAAATCGCCGAGGGGGATGGCCTGGGGTTGAAATTAATCCGGGAGCGGGTGGAGCTATTGGGCGGTTTTATGGATATTGATTCTGTCCCCGGTTCCGGGGCACGGATCAGTTTCCAGGTTCCCTTGCAAGAAGCCGAAAGTTTTGAAGGTCGAGTATCTTCATAATATTTTATTGCCATTTTTAGGAGGTTTAGTAACATGACCAAAACATTGGGTATTTTAACGGGTGGGGGAGATGTGCCGGGGTTAAACCCGGCTATGAAAGCAGTGGTGATGAGCGCGCTGGAAAATGGCTACCGGGTGATCGGTATCCGAAAGGGGTGGGGGGGATTCCTGGGCTATAACCTGGATGAGCCTGCCACCCATGATTATTATGTAAGGGAATTGCATTCCAATGATGTGCGCACCATTGACCGCACCGGCGGCACATTCTTGCATACCTCCCGTACCAATCCTGGCAAGGTCAAAGAGCAAGCCATTCCCGACTTTTTGAAAAGCTCCAGTTGGGGCAAGCAGCTTCCGGATGGGAATTGGGATTTTACCGCCTATGTGTTGAAGGTGATTGAGCACCTCGGAATTGATGTGATGGTGCCGATCGGCGGGGATGATACCCTGAGCTACGCTCACCGCTTACACAAAGAGGGTTTCCCCGTGGTTGCCATCCCCAAAACGATGGACAACGATGTCTTCGGAACCGATTACTGCATTGGCTTTTCGACAGCCGTCACCCGTTCGGTGGAGGCGATTCACAATATGCGCACGTCTGTTGGCTCGCATGAAAGGATTGGGGTGGTTGAACTCTTTGGCCGAAATTCTGGCGAAACCAGCCTGATCAGTGCCTACCTGGCGTATGTGGACCGGGCTATCATCACGGAAGTGCCCTTTGAAGTTCACAAGCTGGCTGAATTCCTGAAGGAAGACAAGCGCAACAACCCATCCAATTATGCCATTATGACCATCTCTGAAGGGGCGCTGATGGAAGGCGGGGACGTGGTTGAATCTGGCGAAGCCGATGCCTACGGTCACCGCAAGCTGGGCGGGGTCGGGATGTTGCTGTCGGATGAGATCAAACGCCTGACGGGAACCGATATTATGTACCAACAATTGGCCTACATCATGCGCTCCGGTGCCCCGGATTCCTTGGACCGCATGGTTGCCATGTCTTATGGTCATCTGGCAATCCAGTTGATCCGCCGAAATGAATATGGCAAGATGGTTGCCCTGCATGGCGGGAAATACACCACCGTACCGGTGGAGATGATCATGGCGGGCAAGAAGCGGGTGGACGTGCCGGCATACTACGATATTCAAAATTATCGGCCTAAGATTCGAGACTTCATGGGCGTCCCCATGTTCTTAAGCTAAAAAAGGGTTGAAGGAGAATTACGATGAAAGATGAGTTGATGAAAGAAATTGTTGAATTGATGGATGGCAGTCTTGCCATTTCTCAAGAGAGTGTTCGGGTATTGGATGCGCCGAGATTCCAGCAGAACATACACAAGCTGGCAGAAGTGGCTGCCCTGGCTGGTGGAACAAAGGGCGGCTACGCCCGCTATGTCATCCGCATGGCGGCCTTGGATCTGGGTATTTACTCTGCTTCCATTAATGACCTGTACATGGCCCGGGGGCGCGGGGAAGTGCCGTTCACTTTCACCGTGCCGGCGATTAACCTGCGGGCGTTGACCTTTGATGCGGCGCGGGCTGTTTTCCGGGTTGCACTCGGAATGGATGCCGCTTCCTTCATTTTTGAAATTGCCCGCTCCGAGATGACCTATACCGACCAGCGGCCTACCGAATATACCTCCTCCATTTTGGCCGCAGCCATCGCCGAGGGGTACCGCGGGCCTGTATTCATCCAGGGAGACCACTTCCAAATTTCAGCCAAGCGCTATGCGGCTGACCCGGTTGCGGAAGTGGATGCTTTGAAATCGCTCATCATCGAAGCGGTTGCTGGCGGCTTCTTCAACATTGATGTGGATACCTCAACCCTGGTGGACCTCTCCAAGGTGAGCATCCCAGAGCAGCAGAAGGTAAATGTGGAGCTTTCAGCTTACCTGGCGGCCTTTGTGCGCTCGGTGGAGCCGGCGGGCGTCACCATTTCGGTGGGCGGTGAAATTGGTGAAGTTGGCGGTCAAAACTCCACCGAAGAAGAACTCCGGGCATACCTGGATGGCTTCAATGCAGAATTGAAAAAGATCGCCGGGGATGCGGTTGGTTTATCCAAGATCAGCATTCAAACCGGCACATCGCACGGGGGCGTGGTCTTGCCAGATGGTTCGATTGCAAAGGTGGAAGTGGACTTTGGCACAATGCTGAAGCTCTCTCGCATTTCCCGAACCGATTATGGTATGGGGGGAGCCGTGCAACATGGCGCCTCCACATTGCCAGAGGATGCGTTCGGGCAGTTCGTGGAGGCGGAAGCCGTGGAAATCCACCTGGCGACCAACTTCCAGAACATTTTCTTTGAGCATATGCCGGCGGCCCTGCGGGAAGAGATTTATGCCTATTTGAACGAGAAACATTCCGCAGACCGTAAACCGGGCATGACGGATGAACAATTCTTCTATAAGACGCGCAAGAGCGCCGTCGGCCCCTTCAAGAAGCAGAGCTGGATGCTGCCGTCGGAGTTCCGCACCGAAATCGGAAAGGCCTGGGAGGGTCAGTTCCGTAAGTTGTTCACGCTGCTCGGCCTGGGCACGC
>CALESS010000397.1 GCA_937907495.1 uncultured Anaerolineaceae bacterium | reverse complement strand
GCCTGGTTCTGCAGCAGGATGATGTGCTTTTTGTCCACACCCAAAGTGGAGAGACTCTAGCCAGCTACGGCCCGCTCACCGCAGCCGACCAGGAAACCTTGCGGGCTGCCTCCCATCACCTGGACTCATCCGGTTCAGCTTTTCGCCTCAGTTTGGGGGCCAACCCTGGGCGCACTTCTGGATCAGAATATATCATTGTCACCACGACCTTACAGCGCTGGCGCAATCAATCGGTCTATTTACATCTCGGCAGCCCGGTGGATCCGGGTAACCAACTGCATGGTCTGCTGACCACGCTCATTCTGGCAGGGGTGGGGCTGCTGGCCCTGGCTTTGTTGGGCGGCTACTGGCTGGCCGACCGCGCCATGCGACCGGTGAAATCCATCACCCAGACCGCCCGCCAGATCAGCGAGAGCGATCTGACCCGCCGCATCCACCTGGATGCCCATGACGAATTAGGCGAGCTGGCAGATACCTTTGATGAGATGTTGGGCCGGCTGGAAGCCGCTTTTGAACGCCAGCGTCAGTTCACCGCGGATGCCAGCCATGAACTGCGCACCCCGCTTACCATCATCAGCCTGGAAGCCCGGCATGCACTGGCTGCCAAACGCCCGCTGGAGGAGTATCAGCGAACATTGGGGGTCATCCTGGCGGAAAATGAATACATGGTACACCTGGTCAACGACCTTCTGTTGCTTTCCCGCCTGGATGCCGGGCAAACCCGCCTGAAGCCGGCTGCCTGTGATCTGAGCGATTTAAGCGTGGATGTGGCTGAACGCCTGACACCCCTGGCCCGGCGACGCGGTGTGACCATCGAATTCACCGACCTGCCGGAAACTCCCCTGCAGGGTGACCGTCAACTGTTAACCCAGGTGATCAGCAACCTGCTGGAAAATGCCATCAAGTACAGCCCGGAAGGCGGACGGGTGCAGCTTTCCACGGGGATGAAAGACGAAACGGCCTGGCTGCGGGTGAGTGATAACGGCCCGGGCATCCCGCCGGAGGATCAGCCGCATATCTTTGATCGTTTCTACCGGGTGGATGCCGCCCGCAGTCACAACGGGGAGGGGGAGTTGGCGCCTGGCTCCGGGCTGGGCCTAGCAATTGCGAAGTGGATTGTCGAAGCCCACGGCGGAGAAATCCATCATTCCAGCATGGAAGGCCACGGCAGCCTGTTCGAGGTGCGACTGCCTGGCAAACCCAAGACACATTAATTTCCCCATCCTAAACCGACTGGAATATAATAATCTGTGGAAGGAATTTCATCATTCTGCGATGAAGACCGAAGCCTATTCTCCGTTAATCTTATTTCTGGGCCGCCATTTGGGGGCGCTCTTGGCGATCACACTCACAACCCTGGTGTTATTGCCGTTTGCCGGTTTTCTTTCCTTGCAGATTATTGTCCTTCTCTACCTGCTGCCGGTCATTCTTTCAACCACCCTCTTTGGGCTGACGCCGGGTTTGCTTTCCGGTTTTCTTGCATTTCTTACATTTAACTATTTCTTTATCCAGCCTTACCATACATTACGAGTTCATGCCCTGCAGGATGTGATCAGCCTGATCGTTTTCCTGGTGGTGGCAGTGGTGATGAGCCAGTTCATAGGCCAAGCACGGGCAGGATTGAGACTGGCCCGCAACCGGGAATGGGAAGCAACCCGCATGTATGAGCTGATCTCCGCTCTTTCGGGATTACAGGATATTGAAAGTGTTGTCCAAACCCTGGCAACTCATATCCTGGAAACCTTTCCCTGCGATTTGGTAGAGGTCTACATTCCTGCCCGTCCGGGTGAATCCACCCGGCTGTTCCAATTCCCGCTGGCGAAGGAACACCCATCGCAGGAGCCTACAAGAGTACAACTGATGACCACCCGCCGCCCGGAAGGTGAATTAAGGCTTTGGTTTCAGACTGCTACCCTAACCCCGGAGG
>CALESS010000396.1 GCA_937907495.1 uncultured Anaerolineaceae bacterium | reverse complement strand
GATATAGCGGGCAGTTTCAAAACCCAGCGCAAAGGCCAGCCGCCCGGCAGGGATGGAGGGCAAGTGAAGCGTGGGTTGACCACCGGCGGCCAGGGCGATCTGGTAATCGGATGGACGGCCATCCAACATCCAAGCCAGCGCCGGGGAAGCCAGCACCACTTCATCCGCCCGGATGTGCTGATGGATGTAACTCTGTACCTGCCGCGCCTCCGGAATTTCATCAAAATAATTGGCCACCTGGTGAGGGGCCTGGGTGGACACCTGGATATAGAGAAAGCCCACCGACATGAGAATGGGAGCCATTACCAACAGGAAAAAGACCCCCGCCGTAACCAGCGCCACCCCAAACTGCCGCACCCGGGCAGCCGGGGCCCATTTAAGCCGGCCCGCCAGCTCTTCAATCTTCGGCTGAAACGTCTGGTGGATGGCAGCTGCCGCCTGCAGGATGAACATCCCCAGCCCGATCGAGAGGATGGGCATCCAGGGAACCAGATAATAGAAGCCGATCCGCAGGGAAGCAGCGCGGGCGATCAGCATTGCCGGCGGCAGGAAAACCAGCAAAGCGATCCAGCGCACCGGCAACGGGCGGATCAGGAACAAACCCGCCAGCCCGAGCAAGAACCAGGGATCCTGAAGAATCAGTACTCCGAAATTCATGATCAACTGTATGATCTGTTCCAAAAAGGCAGACTCCGAGGTGCGTTGAAAGGCAAAACCCAGGTCAAAGAGGAAGGCCGACGGTGCAGAGATCAGGCTCACGACAGCATAGAGGGCAAAAGGCAGCCCCGCCAGCACCAGCTCCAACCAGCGGCGGGGACGCTTCCACCATACCGCCAACACCACAAAAGCCGGCAGCAGGGTGAAGGCCACCAGGTCCACCAGCCAGCCGAGGCCCATCGCCAGCGCTGCCAGCACCAGCCAGGAACGTTTGTGGCTTTGCCAGTACTTGCATAACCCCCAAAAATGCAGCAGTACCAGCGGCGCCAGCAGGTTGTAACTGATGCCCAGCCGGTTGAACATCACCACCTTGGGGGAAATGGCAAGCGCCAAGGCTGCCAGCAAACCCACCGCCGCGCCTTTTGCGCCAAAAATGCTCTTGCCGCACACATACAGCAAGGCGATGGTCAGCAGGCCGAGGGCAGCGGAAAAGCTGCGCACCACCTCCAGGCTAACGCCAAAGATGCGGAACAGGATGGACAACAGGAAGGGAAAGATCGGCATCCGCATGGCAAGCAGCAGCGAACCACGAATGCCGAGGTACTCCGTCTGGCCGCGCAGATAATTCATGGCGATGTTGATCTGGGTTCCTTCGTCATTATAGAGGCCCGGGTAGGTGCCCTGGTTCAGAATGCGCACGTAGCCCGCGAGGCACAGGATGACAATCAAGGCCAGCCATTCAAGACAAAGAAGGAGTTTGGAGTTATGATTCATAGGTTTCTCAAGGAGCATTCTCCAGGAAGGTTTGCGTCAAAAAGGGTTCAACCTCCGTTTTATTGATCCATACCATCAGCGTTCCATAGTATGGATGGGGTAATTTATCACTCCAGATGGGACGATATAAAGCAGAGAATTGCGGATCCTGCACCAGATTACCCAGGAAGCGATCATAGACCACCAAAATTTGAGGCTGCTTCCAGAGGATCAATTTGGGGGGGATTAAATGCGGGTACTGAAATTGGTAGCCGGGTTCAGCATAAAAATGAACCGCAGCGGGGTTGGTCAGGCCCACGAGGTCATACAGATTGCCCTGATAGTGAAACCCGAGGGCGCCGATATCCACCGCGGCCACCTCCATTCGGCCGGAATTAAGTGTATTCAACCAGGTTCCAAGGGTTGCATACACCTGCTCGTGGCGGTTTAGCTCACGGCGGGTGAGAATGGCATCCGAAGCCAGTATGCCCAGGCTGATAACAGTCATCGAAAGCAAAACCAACCTGCCCATCCAACGGGCAGCCAGCGAAAAGACTGGCAGAGACCGCAAGCGGGATTGAAACCTTTGCCAGAGATCCACCACAGCCAGCGCAAGCAGCAGGATCTGCAGGGGGTACAATACCGCTAAATACCAGGGGAAAAGATAGCGATTGAGGATGGAATACCCGATGGCAATTCCCAACAGACCGGCTAGAAAACCTGAAAACAAGGGCTGCCGGCGTATCCAGATGATCGCACCCCAGGCACCGAGAAAAAGCACCGCCAGCCTTTGTACCACATCCTTTGAAACTGCATCCCCGGCCGGAAATGGATAGGAAAGATAATTAAGAACTTTCCCCAGGTTTTCCAGTGGGTGAAGGTTGGTGGGGTAAACGATGGATTTTGCAATGACTGTTTGAGGAAGCCAACCATGGGTGGAAATTTTCCCGATCAGCAGGCAGCCAATGAGCGGAAGGACATACAGCAATATTTTGCGCCCATCCACCCGGCGTTGAAGGAAAAATATTGCCAGTAATATCGCCCCTCCAAAGAGGACACCCTCCAGGCGGGTGATGGCAATGAGTCCGGTCAACGCGGCCGCGGCAAGGAAGCGCCCCTCCAGCATCAGAAACAAACAGAATAAGATCAAGAAAATCAGGAGTGACGTTTCCATGCCCGAAACAGCCAGCAGAATGCCGCGCGGTAAAATGGCATAGAAAAACCCCGCCAGCACGCCTACCATCGGCAGCCCGGTTTTGAGACCAATCCGATAGATCAATAGAGTGGATAAAGAGTGAAAGAGAATGCCCTCAAAAAAAGCAATCGAGGGGATATCCAACCCGAAGAGCGCCGGCAGCGAAAGGAGAAGCATGTAGAGATAGCTGGAAAATCCGAGAACATTTTGACCAGCATTAAATACCCAGCCCAGCCCACTGCGGAAATGATCCGCATAGCGAAAGTAAATATAAGCATCGTCAATAAACAGGGGGCCAGTCGCCAGGCAAATGCTGAAAGATAGGCTGAAGAGTAAAAATTCAACGCGGTAATGTTGAATGAAATTCCAACCGGTTTTGAAGGCCATAAGGACAGTGGTTAACGAAAGGCTCGCCCATCTGCGGGGTGGTTTAACTACCCCATTATATAGTATTCTGAAGAATTCCTGCGGAATCCCCCCGCTTTGCCTTTTTTAATTCTCTCTGTTGTCCTCATACCACGCCAGCCGGCGATGGGCTTCCTCCCCCGCACCCGCCAGCGGATAGAGCGCGCCGAACTGCCCCAACGCCAGCGAACCGCTGACCCCGCCGTACCAACCGGCTTGCTGCACATCCCCGCGCTGCGCCAGCCCCACGATGAAGCCCCCGCAGAAGGCATTGCCCGCCCCGGTCACATCCTCAATCCGCTCCACCGGGTAGGCCGGGATGTGGTACAACTCCCGCTGGTAGCCCGCCGCCAGGCTGCCCGCCGAACCCATCCGCAGCACCGCCAGCGGCGCACCGTAATCTTGCAAGCAATGCACCACTTCCGCTGGCTCCTCCAGCCCGGTTAGAAGACGGCCTTCTTTCAGATTGGGGGAAATAATATCCACCAGCGGGCCAAACTGGCAGAAGGAATCCTGGTGCTGTGGGGCGCAAAATGGATCCCAGGGTTCCCACAGGATCACCTTGCAGCCACGCTGGCGCAAGACCGGCACCCAGCGCGGCACATCCAGCGGGGCGCAGTGCAGATGGACCCCCGCCAGGGATTCATAAAAGGCCGGTAAGTCTTGCGGTTGTGGATTCATGGCTGCCATGCCCTCGTAACTGGTGCGGAAGACCTCGTTGCGGGTGCCATCGGCTTCAAAAAGCTGCCAGGCGCGCGGCGTGGGCGTTTGCGGACGCACCACCAGACCGTGCAGGTCAAAGTATGCCGCCAGGTCCGCCAACTGCTCCCCGCCGAAATCCGCCCCCACCGGCGTCACCAGGCCCACCGCCGGCGACCAAATCCGCATGCCCATCACGGCATGGGTCGCCCCGCCGCCCAGCGTGCCCATCCGGGCGCTGCCATCCGGCAGGATGATATCATCAATGATGATATTACCGATTGAAATGAAGAATTCTGCCATCGAGAAGCCTCTGCATGGGGTGGAGGGAATGCAGTCGGGGCGCGGGGGGTGCCCCGCGCCCCTATTCCAATCAGCCGGTCGTTGGGGAATTTGCGCTCAAACCGGCTGCCAGAATCTCCAGGAAGCGGCTGCGATCCATCGCCATGCCTACATCCACATTGGCGGGTTTGGTGTGGCGCCCGCTGATATCCGCCACCGTTCGGCCGCGGGTATGCTCACCGCGCAACTCAATATCCACGTGCATCGGGCGGGTGTGGGTCAGGCCCGGTTCAATCACCTCGGCGATGGTGTTGGCATCAAAAATCTGCCCCTGTTCCACACCGAAATGAGTCATAAACCAGCGCACATCCCGCTCCATCAACCTGGCTGCAGCTTGCGCCCACGGCGTGGGGATATGCGCGATGCGGGCGACATCCGCCAGGGTGAGGTAGGCCATGGCGGTCACCTCCAGCCCGATCATGGTGATTGGGATCCCGGCAGAATAGACGATGTGGGCAGCCTCGGGATCCGCCAGGATGTTGAACTCCGCCGAGGGCGTGGCATTCCCTTCGATGTAGGCCCCGCCCATGGTCACGCTGCGCGGAATGCGCCGGGCCAGGCACGGATTCAGCCGCAGAGCCAGGACCAGGTCGGTCCGCGGACCAATTGGAACGTAGCTCG
>CALESS010000395.1 GCA_937907495.1 uncultured Anaerolineaceae bacterium | reverse complement strand
CTGCGCCTGGAGGGCTTCGATAATGCGCAGCTTATGCTCCGGTGAGACGCGGGCAAAAACATCCGTCACCTTCACATCCTGGCGCAATTGTTCATCATCCATGCCATCCAGGTCATGCCCGGTCAGCACTTTATGTCCGGGGCGCAGCAAACCGATGTTTTCAGCGATGGCGGCGGCCGTGTTGGGGTAATCTCCGGTGATCATGATGGTGCGGATACCGGCGCCGCGTGCCTGTTCCAGGGCGGGCTTCACCTGCAGCCGGGCCGGGTCAATCATGCCCACCAGGCCCACAAAGATGAGATCCTGCTCCATGTTCTGGTTGTTGATTTCTTCCGGCAGGGCGGGCACCAGCCGGTAGGCCAGCCCCAGCACCCGCAAAGCGCCGCGGGTCATTTCATCATTTGCGGTGATGATTTCTTTTTGCAAGTCATCCGTCAGGGGCTGCACCTGGTCATCCAGCGTTTGGTAACGGGTGCACAGCTTCAAGACCACATCCGGTGCGCCTTTGACCGCCACTGCATACCACTGGCGGTACTGTCCATCCGTAAGCGGGGAGGCATCTTCCGGGTCTGGTTGTTTAATGGAATGGATGGTGATCATCCGCTTGAGGGTGGAATCGAAGGGCACTTCCTCGGTGCGGGGATAGGCTTCGTTCAGCCGGGTTGCCAGGGCGCCAGCCTTGGCTGCCGCCACCAGGATGGCTCCCTCGGTGGGATCCCCCACCATGCGAAACGAGGTGCTGCCATCGTCATTGGTCACCTGGGTGATTTGGGCGTCATTATTCAGCACACCCACCCAGAGGGCGGTGGTGGCGCCGGGGCATTCATCCAGATCCACTTGCTTGCCATCCACCAAAAACTCACCGCTGGGGTCATAGCCGCTGCCGGTCACTTCAAAGAATTTGCCGCCCACCCACATCCGGGTGACGGTCATCTCGTTCTGGGTCAGGGTGCCGGTTTTATCCGAGCAAATGACTGTCGCCGAGCCGAGGGTTTCCACGGAAGCCAGGCGGCGGATAAGCGCATGCCGCCGGACCATTTCGCGCATCCCGAGTGCCAGGCTGATGGTGACGACCGCTGCCAGGCCTTCCGGCACGGCAGCAATGGCCAGGCTGACGGCCACCATGAATATATCCACCAGGTTTTCCAAACCGGCTTCGGTGGTGAATATGCCGGCAATGCCCATGGAAGTGGCTGCCTGGCCGAAGGCTACCAGGAACACCAGCCCGCACACAATCAACGCGCCGATGCCAAGCAGTTTTCCCAGGCTGTCCAGCCGTTTTTGCAGCGGGGTTTCCCCTTCCTCTACACTCTGCAGCATGTTGGCGATCATCCCCAGTTGGGTAAACATGCCCGTGCTGACAACCACACCTTTACCGCGCCCATAATTGACCAGTGTGCCCATAAAGGCTGTATTCTTGCGGTCCCCGAGGGGGATATCTTTCTCCAGAGAAAGGGCGGCGTTCTTTTGTACAGGCACACTTTCACCGGTCAGGGCGGCTTCTTCCACCCGCAGGTTGACCGCCTCCACCAGGCGTACATCTGCCGGGACGTAGTTCCCCGCTTCCATCAGCACAATATCGCCGGGAACCAGCTCGGAAGCCGGTGTGCTGGTGCGTTCCCCATCCCGGATCACCTGCGCTTCCGGGGAGGCCAGCTTTTTCAGGGCAGCCAGGGCTTGTTCGGCCCGGCTCTCCTGCACCACGCCCAGGATGGCGTTCAAAATAACGATGGCAAAAATCGCCCCTGCATCAATCCATTCACCCAGGATGCCGGAGATCAGGCCGGCTGAGATGAGCAGGATGACCACAAAACTCTTTAGCTGGCTTAGCACCAATTGAAAAAACGAAGGTCGGGATTTTTCGGCCAGTTGGTTCAGGCCGTATTTTTGCTGGCGTTCCTGCACTTCGGCGGTGGACAGGCCCGTTTGCAGGTGGGTTTCCAGTTCGTGGACCACCTGCTCTGAGCTTAAGGCGTGCCAGGAGATATTCAATTCTGGTTTGGCGGGCGGGGCGTTATGGTTGGGTTGATGATTCATACTTCTGCTCCTAAGGTCGAATAGGGATAAGGGGTGTTAGTCGGGTGCGATGCGCCTTCCGGCCGGAATCACAGCTTCTTTGGGGATGACAACGATGCCATCCCGCACGACCCAGTTGGGTTGATCGTCCACCACGGCATCCGGGGGGAAGGGGCGGATGATGACCCCCGGGCCGATGCGGGCGTTCTTGTCAATGATGGCGCCTTCAATCTGGCAATTACTGCCGATGCCGATGGGGATCTGCGGGTTGGTTTCATCCAGGTCGTGCGAAAATGGGCGGTCATAGGTATCGGCGCCCATGATGATGCTGTCCACAATCGTCACGCCATGGCTGATCTGGCTGCGCACGCCGATGATCGAGTGGCGAATGGTTGCCCCGCGGATACAACAGCCTTCTGCCAGCAGCACGTTTTCCAACAGGCTGTTTTCCACCGTCGAGCCGGGGAGAAAACGGGCGTGGGTGTAAATGGGGGCATCGCGGTTAAAGAGATCAAAAGGCGGGTTGGGCATGGTCAGCGCCAGGTTGGTCTCGTAGAATGAGCGAATGGTACCGATATCTTCCCAGTAGCCGTCAAAATCGTAGCCGGAGACTTTTAATCTGCCGATGGCGGAGGGGATGACGTGCTTGCCAAAGTCATCCAGGCCGGGGATGTCGAGTAGATCCATCAGCACCTGGGTGCGGAAGAGATAAATGCCCATCGAACCAAGGAAGGGGCGAGCGGGGTCTTCCCGGCTGACCATGTGCGCCAGCACTGCCGGGTCCTTTGGCTTCTCGGCAAAATCGGTGATGCTGCCGCGGGCATCCCGCTTGAGGATGCCAAAGCGCCCGGCCTCCCCCGCCAGCACCGGCTGCACGGCTACGGTAATGTCGGCGTCTTGTTCGAGATGGAACTGCACCATCTCGGCAAAATCCATCCGGTACAGGTGGTCCCCCGCCAGGATCAAGACATACTCAGCCTGGGTGGTGCGGATTTGACTGATCTGTTTGCGGATCGCATCCGCCGTACCCTGGTACCAGGCAGTGGATTCCATCGTCTGCTCGGCGGCCCAAATTTGCACCCAGCCGGGGTGGAATACATCAAAGCTATAAGTCTGGCTGATGTGGCGGTGGAGGGAAACGGAATTGAACTGGGTGAGGATTGCAATCCGGTAGATACCGGAGTTGATGCAGTTGGAAATCGGCACATCAATCAGGCGGTATTTGCCGGCAATCGGGACGGCAGGTTTGGAGCGCATTTTTGTAAGCGGATACAAGCGGGTTCCCTGTCCGCCGCCCAAGATGACCGCCAAAACTTTATCCAATGGATTCATGCTGCCCTTCCTCGCCTGAAATGCTGCCCTCGCCTTCTCCGCGGTTCCCCCACAACCAGTAGATTTTACCGCGAAGGGAATATGCAATAACCACAGATTATCTGTGGTTATGTGATTATTTTGGTTATTTATAGCATATTTTAATCAAAACGGGAAAGTGAGAGGATGGGATAAGGCAGGCTCGTACACGCCGGGGCGGAATCTGCCGCCAGGGTGCGGCTGCCTGCCCGGAAAAGGATGATAAAAATCCGGGGCGGCACGTTCGCCGCCCCGGTGGGGTAAATATGATAAGCTGGATTAATGGCCTGCCCGCCTGCTGTTACTCCGTGGCTCCGGTGGTTCGCTGCCAGAAATTCGGCCACAGGAAGAGCACCACCAGCACCAGGCAGGCTACCGGGGCCAGGGCAAAAAGCGAGAAGCGCCCCAGTTCACGGGCGGTGACGATCGCCAGGGGAAGCCCCACAATCAGCTCCAGCACTCCGGCGGTCAGACCCAACACCCGCATCCATTCCTTCGGGCGGATTAAGATGCCCACGGTGATGACGGCCCAACCCAGCATGGCCACCCAGTGCAAAGCCACCACCAGTTTGAAGATCGGCGCGCCGACCGTGATGATGCGGCTGGTGCTGGAAACACCGTTCATGAAGCAGAAAATGTAGGCCACTCCGGTTCCCAGGGTCAGGAAGATTAACTTCCAGGGGGTTTTACCGACCATGCGTAGAATTAAAACATACAGCACGAGGTATGGGAAAAATAACATGAAATAGACAGGCGGCAGACTGGCAGCCATGAAGGGGATGTTGATGAAGAAGCTGGCCAGGAGCGCCATCACCACCCCGATGACGGAAAGAATATACGCCCAGTTCTTCCGGGTAAAGAATCCATAGGCGCTCACCAGGAAGAGGGCGGAAGCCAGTAGACCGAGATCGGCCAGCCCCGGATGAATAAATTCTAGCAAGATCTCACAGCCCGGTTCTGCAGATTCCGCCGACATCCCCGGGATGTACCACTGGAAGAACAGGATAAAATGCCCCGCAATGCCAATGATGGCGGCCAGGAGAGACAGATAACCACCCAACTGAAAATTCTTTTTCATCGTTCTTTCCTCTCGTTGATTGTTTTTCATGTTCAAATTATCACAAACGGGAATTAAAAAAAATTGCCTTTGAGCAAAAACGAGGCCGGGAATTTCAGGCGGTTCAGGGCGTCCCCTTTCCCCCGGAGACATGGCAGGACGCACAACCATTGTAATAGGCGGTGTTATTGTGGTCGGCTACATAAATTACCGTGCCGGGTGCAACATTGAATTCGCAGCCATCCAGAA
>CALESS010000394.1 GCA_937907495.1 uncultured Anaerolineaceae bacterium | reverse complement strand
AGCCGGGTAGACCGCCACCTGGGTGAAGGCCCCGTCACATCCAATCCCATTGCGGCGGGCTTCCTGCTCAAAGGCATAGGTGTATGTGATGGAATAATCCACGTTTGGATTTTCAAGGTCCATTGCAGTCTGAGCTAAAGTTAACGGCCACTGCCAGACCAGCATGAAGGGTGAATAACATCCGATTGGATAACGGGCTTCCGGGCTGAAGGTGTACTTATTGCCGGTCTTATCCCAGACCTCCCAGGTGGAGTTGTCCGTTACATAACCAGCATTGATATGGGCGTGATTGCGGCGGATGCGCCAGAAGGATTCGTTTTCTGTGCGGTATTCGATGGTCTCCGTGTTGCTATCCTGGTCGGGCAGGCGCAGCAGCTGCCAAGATTGGCCGTTCAATACCAACGAGAAGGTATCGTCGCCATCATGGCCCAGATCATTGTCAATGCTGGTGCAGGCAACATCACAATTAGGGTCCCGTGCACCATAGAAACTGGTAATGTCCCCCATATTTCGCTGGATGTATCCCGTATTCAGCGACCAACCCATGCCGACCCAGGAGGCCTGCGTCACGGAATTGGCGTTATCCACCACCTGGCTGTTATAGGTCAGCGCCAGGCTGGGCTGCCAGCCGCCTGCTCCCGGTGGGAGTTGGATCGGATAGGAGTAAGCCGCTGCCCCGGTGAAATCGGAAACAGCAAAGCCATCCAGGGTTGGCAGCCTGGCCGATTCCCATGATTGCGGCTTTATATCAAAGGGTGTGAAATGATTGGTATATCCCGTGAGCGAATTACTTTCTTCATCCACCTCGGTCGGCAGGGCCCCCCAATCTTGCAGTTCTTGGTTGTAATAGAACAACATCAGCTGGGATTCTTTCCCGGAATACCGATCTTCGCCGTAGCTGACCTGCACCTTCAGGTCCTGCTCAAACTTCGTGATTTCTTCACCCTTCTCCACATCATAGGCGTTAAGTTGGAATGGTCTGCCGCTCAATGAGGTTGGTAATTCTACTTCTGTCACCGGGCCAATACAGATGGCGGTTTCTGTTGGAAGCACCTTTTCCGGAAAATCCACAGAAACTCCCAGGGCTTTGGCATCCACCCGCCCACCTTCAGCCGCCAGCCGCGCATAGGCGCCGGGAACGAATGCCACCGTGGCGGCGGCTTGTTCTGTCTCGGCTGTGGTCAACCAGGCATCCAGCTGGCTGCTTTCGCTGGTTTCTGGCCGAATACTGAATACCGCCTGTCCTTCCCGGTTGGCCGGCAGATGCAGCAATCCATCCGGGGTGATTTCCATGCCCTCCAGGGGTTGCAACCCGGCAGGCAATTTAACCAGCAATTCGCTCTTGTCGTCTAGTCTGTCCCCTAGTTCACCGGTCAGCGACCAGCTCAAGCGGGCGGTCTGACCCCCTGCATCACACAAGGTTTCAAGGTGCAATAGAAACGGGGCCATGGCGGGGGGTTCGCTGGTACCCGCATCGGCCATATCAATTGGTTGTGTAATACTTGATGTTTGATTAGGTAAGAAGGGCAGGATTAATGGCTCTGGGGACTCCGAGAAAACCGGTGGTTTTTCGGCCTGGGCAGTTACCACAACCTCTTGTGCCAGAGGGCTTGTGCCTAATGAAACCATGACCAGAACAACCAGCAGGATCCAATTCAGGAAGGTTTTCATGTTTCCCCCCTTAAAGGTGGAAGAAAAGAAAGGACGAATTTACATCGCATCTATCTTCAATTTTCAACCTGTATTGCTACCATAATAGCACGCCATGGGCCTGTTTTCAATGGTTTTTATGAAATCTCTGGCCAAAAAAGCAGGTTCCCCCACCGCTTGCTGTGTATGTTCAGCGCAATAAGAACCCCGTGGCTGGTATTACTTGCCTTCTGCTGCGCCTAAAAACAGGGGCTTTGCTTTCCTCTTTCAACTTCCCCCCGGACGCCCACCAAAAGGGGCGGGGCTTGCGGCCCCGCCCCTGGCGGTTATCTACCTGGCTGCCCGCCCTACCACGACGGGTTGGATTGCGAAATCTCCAGGTCGTTGACCTGCATGAAGGCCGGCACCACCACCGCAGTCGGGTTGCGGGCGCCGTAGCTGGAGGAGGTATTGTTGACCACCTGCGCCAGGCGCGCTTCCCATGGCTCAAAACGCTGGAACAATTCGAGTTTGATTTTCAACCCAGCCTGGATCGCCGCCAGGTGCGTGAATTGGCTGGTTTGAGCTTTGTGGAACGCGGTCATAACGTTGTGGTGTTAGGCCCGCCAGGGGTTGGAAAAACACATCTGGCTATCGCCCTGGGGATCAAGGCCGTGGAAGCTGGTTATTCAGTGCTCTTTCTCACTCTGGAAGCGCTGATGACCCGCCTGGTCAAGGCTGCGAACGAGAACCGTTTGGAGCGCAGTTTGCAGCAACTGACGTATCCAAAGGTCCTGATCATCGATGAAATTGGTTACCTGCCGCTTTCCAACCTGGAAGCCAGTCTTTTCTTCCGACTGGTGGTGCGCCGCTACGAACGCGCCAGTTTGATTGTCACCAGCAACAAGAGCTTCCTGGATTGGGGAGAGATCTTTCATGATCCGGTGTTAGCCACTGCCATCCTTGACCGCTTGCTGCATTACTCCACCACCTTGAACATCAAGGGGGAGAGTTACCGCCTCAAGGAAAAACGCCGGGCTGGGTTATTGGGCCGTTCTGCCGCCCAGGAACAGGAGGTGTCTTCCGAACCTTAACAAATCACACTGGACTTTTTGACTGTTGAAAAAGGGACTTTTTAACCCGATGATTTGTGGACTTTCTGACCTGATCTTGACACCGGCTAACCTGCATCGCACTGATCTCCACCCCACACAATTCCTCGGTGATGGCT
>CALESS010000393.1 GCA_937907495.1 uncultured Anaerolineaceae bacterium | reverse complement strand
CCCGCCAAAGCCTTGCCGGGCTATCTGATCATCACCGCCAATGCCTATGCCTCCGGCCTGGCGCCTTTTGTCACCCTCAAGCAGAACCAGGGTTATGCGGTCACCCTGGCTACCCTCAGCCAGACGGGCGCCACCAATACCGCCATCAAAACCTACATCCAAAATTTTTATAACACCCACCCCTCGCTGGCCTACCTGCTCCTGGTGGGGGACCTGGCGGATGACCCCGACACCATGCCCACCTGGCCGGATCAATCCAGCATGGGCACGCACCTGACAGATTTGTATTACGCCACCCTGGCCGGTGCAGATTCGATCCCGGATATTGGCTACGGCAGGTTCCCGGTGCGGGATACCACCCAACTGGCGAATATGGTCAACAAGGCCATCGCCTACGAGGCGGCCAATGGCAGTGAGGTCTGGGTGAAAAAGGCTGCCTTCCTGGGAACCAGCGATACGGGTTACTATACCCTGGCCGAGGGCACCCATAACTATGTGATTAGCAGTTATACAGCTCCCGCCGGCTACACGGGTATTTTTCCGGCCAATCCGCAAGCGGGTGGGGATAAATTGTACGCCATCACCTATGGGGCGACCACGCCCAACGTAATGGCCTCGCTGAATGATGGCCGCTCGATGATCATTTATTCCGGTCATGGCAGCGAGACCTACTGGGCCGGCCCCTCCATCACCCAGGCCGATGTGCGCAGCCTCACCTCCAGCGGCGTGCTGCCGTATGTGGCCGGGCACGCCTGTGTGACGGGGACCTGGAATACCATCGAATCCTTTGCCGAGACCTGGGTCATCCAGGAGAACAAAGGCGCGCTGGTTTACCTGGGTTCTTCAGATAACACCTACTGGGATGAAGACGACGTGCTCGAACGGAAAATGTTCGATCTGCTCTTTGGCGGAAGCAAGCCTTCCATCTCGGCAATGCTGGCCTTTGGCCATACCGCGGTGCAGACGCTCTCCGGCAGTGATTGGGCTTTGTATTACCGGGAGGAATATCACATCTTTGGCGATCCAAGCGTCAAGCTGATGCTCGGCCCGCGCAACCCGGATTTCACCCTGGCAGCCGACCCGTCCGTACTTGTCATTTGTTCTGCCGGGCAGGCCGCTTCAACGCTCTATGTGGGCAACATCCTGGGGTTCAGCGACCCGGTGAGCTTGAGTATTTCTGGCCTGCCAGCGGGGGTGACGGGCGGCTTCTCGGTCAACCCGGTCACACCGCCCTCCACCAGCCTGCTCACTCTCAGCAGTGATGGCAGCCCCGCCGAAGGCACCTACTCTCTTTCCGTGCAGGGTGTGGCGGGAACCAGCGTGCATAGCACGTCTGTGGACCTCACGCTGATCAACAGCGCGCCCGGCCTTCCCCCGCTGGTCAGCCCGGCCAACGGTTCCAGCGATCAGCCGCTGCGGCCACTTTTCACCTGGTCCGCTGTGCCGCTGGCCGAACGCTATACCCTTGAAATTGCCAGCGATTCGGGATTCAGCAACATCCTGGTTTCCGCAGAGACCACCGAACCCACCTACACCCCCACGGCGGATTTGCCGAGCAGCACCCGGCTTTACTGGCGGGTCCGTGCCCGGAATGCATGCGGTGAAAATACTGCCACGGCTTTCAACTTCACCACCCTAATCCTGCCGGGGGATTGTCCGAAGGGCACAACCCCCAGCGTATTGCTGTCCGAGGGCTTCGAAGGTGACATCACCGGCTGGACGACAAGCACCACCAATGCCTTTACCTGGGCAATCACCCAATCCACGGTTCACAGTGGGGAGAAAGCCTTCATGGCCCCGGATCCCTCGGTAACCTCGGATTTGAGGTTGATCTCTCCCCCGGTCCCCCTGCCAGCCAGTGGCCTGGAAGATATCTCCCTGCAATATCATAACTGGCGGGATATGGAATCTTCCACTACCACCTTCTGTTATGACGGCGGCATCCTGGAAATCAGCTCCAACGCCGGGGCCACCTGGAGCCAGGTGACTGGAGCGGCCCTGCTTACGGATCCTTATACGGGCCTGGTATCTTCCACTTATACCAATCCGTTGGCCGGCCTGAAAGCCTGGTGTGGAGCTTCCAGCGGCTGGATTCACTCGGTGGTGGATTTACAGGCCTATGCCGGCCAGACTGTTCAATTCCGTTTCCGTCTCGGATCCGATAATTCTGTAGGCAAACCCGGCTGGGCCGTGGATGATGTCAGGCTGCAGGGCTGCACCCCTGAAGCGCAGTTGAAAATTTACCTGCCCGCCGTGCTGCTGGCTCCGTAAAGGCGGCGGCCTGCCCCCCGGTGAAAAAATAAGTCTGCAAAGGCCACGGTTTGACCTTTGCAGACTTTTTCATCCCGGGGGAGAACCCCCTAGAAATTCAATGCCTGTTCCAAATCTGCCAGGATGTCCTCGACATTCTCCACACCCACGGAGAGGCGCACCAGGCCATCGGTGATGCCGGCTTCGTGGCGCATCTTTGCCGGGACGGAGGCGTGCGTCATGCTGGCTGGATGCTGGATCAGCGTATCCACATTGCCCAGGCTGACAGCCAGGGTTGCCAGTTGAACCCGGTTCATCATGGCTTCACCCGCTTGGAGTCCCCCGGTGAGTTCAAAGGCCATCATCCCGCCAAATGCCAGCATCTGCTTTCTGGCGAGGGCGTGATCGGGGTGGCTTTCCAACCCGGGGTAGTAAACTTCGGCCACCTGGGGGTGGTCTTCCAGCATGCGCGCCACCTGGATGGCATTCTCACAGTGGCGCTGCATGCGCAGTTCAAAGGTTTTGAGACCGATATTGGTCAGCCAGGCGTCAAAGGGGGAGGCGTTGCCGCCCAGCACTTTGAGCATGCTGTAGAGCGAGCCTTCCACATAATCCAGGTGCGGGCTGACGACCACCCCGCCCACCACCAGCCCGTGTCCGCACAGGTATTTGGTGGTGGAGTGAATCACGACATCTGCGCCAAGGGTGAGGGGGCGCTGACAGTAGGGGGAGGCAAAGGTATTATCCACCATCAGCCAGGCCCCATACTGGTGGGCGATCCCGGCCACGGCGGCCAGGTCCACCAGGGCCATGGTGGGGTTGGCCGGGGTTTCGGCATAGGCCAGCACCGCCTCGGGGTGTTGTTCAAATGCCTGTTGCCAATCGGCGGTTTTGGGTTCGTGCAGCCAGACGACATGGATGCCGAAGCGCGGCGCAAGGTCGTTTAGCAGGGTGACGGTGGCGGCATAAAGCGCATCCTGGGCGATGATGGTATCCCCGGCTTTGACGCGCCCCAGCACCGCCGAAGAGATGGCTGCCATGCCGGAAGAAAAGATGTGCCCGCCAACCAACTCTTCCGGTTTGCGCTCCGGGTGGGCACGCAAAAGGTCAAGGCCTTCGAGGGCGGCAATTTTGGCCGCCAGTTGGTCGGTGTTGGGGTTGCCCAGCCGCGTGTAAACGTAGCCTGGCATCTCGCGCTTAAAGAGCGCTGCGCCGGTGGCAACATCCGGGAAGGAAAAGGTGGAGGTCTGGTAGATGGGGCTGACATGAGCGTGGTTGGGGTTACCGCCTTCATCCAGGTGGGTGACGATGGTGCCGATTCCGTTTTTGGGGCTAAATGATGGCATTCGATCTCCTGATTCTAGCAAATGGGTTTGCATTGATTATACCCCGGCCAATCCGCCCCCGGGTGTTTTTTCGTTTGCAGATCAAAATCTGCATACCCTCCGCGCCAGGTACAGATTTCTATGGAGCTGGCGGAAGGTCGGAACTCTCCGCTCTCCTCTGCGTATTTATCCCCTTGCGCACTGCCGGCAAATTGCTATTGTCCAATTTCCAATTCTTTGCGATAATAAATTTGGAGGGCCAGCCATGAAACACCGCATCGTTAAAATTTCTCAACCTGCCAGCCTGCACGGGGATGGAACCTCATGACTATTATCACCCTGACCACGGATTTTGGCGAACGGGATGGTTACGTGGGTGTGATGAAGGGCGTCATCTGGGGGATTGCCCCGCAGGTACGCTTTGCCGATCTCTCCCATCTGATCACCCCCCAGAACATCACCGAGGGGGCGCTGGTGCTGGAGCGGGCCTGGCATTACTTCCCCGGGGGCACCATTCACCTGGCAATCGTTGATCCGGGGGTCGGCACCAGCCGCCGGGCCCTGGGAGCCCGCTTTGGTGAACATTTCTTCATCGGGCCAGATAACGGCCTGTGCACCTCCATGCAAAATCATGCGCTCAGCCTGGGTTGGCCAGTGCGCTTTTTCACTCTCGACCAGCCGCGTTTCTGGCTGCCCAACCCCAGCAACGTCTTCCACGGGCGGGATATTTTCTCTCCCTCGGCGGCGCACCTGGCCAATGGCACCCCGCTGGAAGACCTCGGCAGCGAAATCTACGATCCGGTGCTTTTTGCCCTCAACAAACCCCAGCGCATTGCCAATGGCTGGAAGGCCGAAGTAACCCAGGTGGATCACTTTGGGGACCTTTCCACCAACCTGACACCTCACCATCTGAGCGATGCAGAAGTGGACTTTGTGGAAGTGGGTGGGGAGAAAATCCTGCGCCTGGTAAAGGCGTTTGCAGAAGCTCACCCGGGCGAGTTGGTGGCCCTGTACGACAGCAACAACCGGTTGAGCATTTGTGAAGCCAATGGCAGCGCCGCCGTCCGCCTGGGGGCCTCGGTGGGCACCCCGGTGCGGGTGATCTTTAAACCCGCCGGGAAAAAGTAGCCATGGCTGAGCCTCTGCCGCTGGTCATCGAGAATCTCTCCTTCCGCTACCGCAGCCGGTCGGAACTGGCCATCCATAACATCTCCCTGGAGGTGCAGCCCGGCCAGGTGGTGATGATTGCCGGGGCTTCGGGCTGCGGTAAAACCACCCTTGCCCGCTGCATCAATGGTCTGATCCCCCGCTCATACAAGGGCGAACTCAGCGGCCGCATCTTGATGCAAGGCCAGGAGATTGAAAAACTCTCTCTCAGCCGCATCTCGCAAATGGTCGGCACGGTATTGCAAGATCCCGAACGGCAAATTCTCGGTACGCGCGTCCTGTTTGAAATTGCCTTCGGCCTGGAAAACCTGGGCTTTAGCCGCCCGGAGATTATCCAGCGGGTGGAGGAAGCCCTGGCCCGCCTGAAAATCAGTCACCTCAAAGATCGGGAGACGTTCAACCTCTCTGGCGGGGAAAAACAAAAAGTGGCTTTGGCCGGCGTACTGGCCATGCACCCCAGCATCCTGCTGCTCGATGAACCCCTGGCCAGCCTCGACCCGGCCTCCGCCCAGGAGACATTGGAGACAGTGCGCGGCCTGGCAGATGAGGGGATGACCGTGTTGATGGTGGAACACCGGGTGGAAGATGTGTTACGAATTCACCCCGAGCGGGTTTTATATATGAAGGAAGGCGAGATTCGCTTTGATGGCCCGCCGGAGCAGTTAGACGAAAACGTGGATTACAGCGAGGTGAAATTACCGGTTTCAGTGGTGCTGCCGCTGGCAGCCCAGCGGGTGCCCACGCAGCCGATCGTGCCTGCGACCATCCGCCAGGCGCAAGCCGCACCGCTGGTGCAATTTGAAAACGTCTCCTTCGGGTATGATGTGGAACGCCCGGTGTTGCAAGGCGTGGACCTCACCATCCAACGCGGCGACATCATCGCCGTGCTGGGGCCGAATGGCGCCGGGAAAACCACGCTTGTCAAACATGCCATCGGGTTGCTCAAGCCCAAAGGCGGGCGGGTGCTGGTGAATGGCCAGGATACCCATCATTTGAGTGTGGCGGAAATTGCCAGTATCCTGGGTTATGTGTTTCAAAGCCCTTCCCACATGTTGTTTGCGCCCACCATGGCGGAGGAATTGGCCTTTGGCCCGAAAAACTTGCGCCACCCGCCGGAGCAAATCGAACAGGAGGTGCAGCAAGCGATTGAGACCGTCCATTTGCAGGGCTATGAGCAAACCCCGCCACTCTCGATGTCCTTCGGCCAGCAGAAACGGGTCTCGATTGCGGCCGTGCTGGCGATGCGCTCCCGCATCCTGGTGATGGACGAGCCGACCGCCGGGCAGGATTACAAGAACTACATGAACTTTATGGATGCCATTTTGCAGATGCCGGGTTTTGAAGCCATTATCTTTATCACCCATGATGTGGACCTGGCCGTGATTTACGCCAACCGGGTGCTGCTGGTGAATGGCGGGCGGCTGGTGGCAGATGGCTCCCCGGCCGAGGTGTTGGGCGATATGGGGCGCTTGCATGCCAACCGCCTGGTGCCCACCTCGCTCCTGGAGGCAAACCTGGAATATTTCCCAGTCACTGGCAAGTTCATGCGGGTGGAGGAACTGGCTCACCAGGTCCCGATGGCAGGTTAGCGGAAGGAAACCAGGCAAGGCAAAGTCATTATTTCTAATTTTTCTAAAGGAGTGAAGGATGAACAAAAAATTAGTTTCCATCGTTCTTTCATTGCTGGCGGTGCTGGTGTTCTTCATCGGCATCTGGCTCATTGGCCGTCTGATCAACCCCAGCCTGGACCTGGATGAAACCGCTCTTCTGCGCTTCGTCTTCGTCGGTATTGGTCTGCTGATTGTGCTGGTGGTCTACCTGTTCACCCGCACCAGCGGCATCTGGGAGGTGGGTACGCGGCAGGTGGTGTATATGGCCGTCGGTGCGGCGCTGTATGCCATCTTCTCCTACCTGTTCAATGGCACGGTATTTGTGGTGCCCTCGGTCAGCCAGGTTGCCTTGCGCCCGGCCATTGCCATCCCCATGTTCTTCGGCTTTGCCTTTGGCCCGGTTGTCGGCTTCTTCACCGGGGCCGTGGGCAACATGTTTGGCGATGCCCTGACCGGTTTTGGCCTCTCGCCGCAGTGGAGCGTGGGCAATGGCCTGGTGGGTTTTGTCGCCGGGCTGGTGTTCCTCTTTAAGGACCGCAAGAAAAGCATGGATACCGTGCTGATCATTTCCGCTGTGCTAGCCCTGCTGGCCACCGGCATCTACCTGCTGAACCGTGCCGTGCCCAACATGACCTTCTTTGATGTGGACAACGGCATCTTTGGCGATCAGCAGATCAGCCTGTTTGCGGGTATTTCGATCGTGGTGGGCTTTGTGCTGGTGCTGCTGGTGCGGTTCCTGTTCGCAAAGAACACCGACATTGCCGCCGCGGTCACCTGGGCCATGCTCGGCAACATCCTGGGCATCGGCTTTGCCGCCATTTCGGATATCTGGATCAATGGCTTCTCGCCGGCGGTCGCCATCGTGGGTGAATTCCTGCCCTCGGCTGGCCCCAACCTGCTGTTTGCTGCCATCCTGGTTCCGCTGCTGGTGGCGGCGTATGCTGCCGTGCAGCGCCAGACCGGGCGCTAGACCGCTTCCCATCAACCTTGAATGGGGCGGGGGGCCGTCTCCGACCGCCGCCCGCCCCGGAGAAACCGCCCATGCTTGTCACCTGGCGTTATCGTGAGCGTAAATCCCTCATCCAGAGTTTTGATCCCCGCGCCTGGTTGATCTTCTTCCTGTGCTTCATCGCTTCCACGCTCATGTTCTGGGATTTCCGCTTTTTGTTGGGGTTGCTGGCGGTGGCGCTGTTTTTCATCTTTACCAGCGGCTTGCGCTGGCGGGAGATGCGCCGCGCCTGGCTTTTCATCGGCGGTTTCGTCATCTTTTTCTCTGTGCTGACCTTCCTTACCGGGCGCGGCGGGATGGAGTTGTATACCACTGAACATCTGCTGGCAAAGTACCAGGCCGGCTTTACGATCCTCGGCTGGCGGCCCACCCTGCTCGTCACCGCCGAGCGGCTCATGTTCTCCCTGGCGATGCTGGTGCGGGTCTTCAGCCTGGCCAGCATGACCATCCTCATCCCTTACTCGCTCAACCCATCCCTGTACGGCGTGGCATTCCGCGGCCTTGGCCTGCCGGATAAAATTGCCTATGCCATGGACCTGACCATGCGTTTCATCCCCACCTACGGGCGGGATTTCAGCCTGACGATGGACGCCCAGCGGGCACGCGGTTATGAGATGGACAAGATCCGCGGCGGTCTGCTGGAACAAGTGCGCAAACTGGCTCCGTTGATTGTACCGGTCACCATCCATGCACTGGCTGGCAGCGAGGATATCATTGACGCCATGGATTTGCGCGCTTTCGGGGTGGGGCCGCGCACCTGGCTGCAGGAATTAAAATACCGCCGCCGCGACCGGATCTTGATCGCCTGCGGCGTGCTGTTACTGCTGCTTTCAACGAGCTTATCGCTCTTTGGGGTCGGAAAGTTCTGGGTGCCGGCTTTTCTCACCAGCGGTGTGCCCCTGCTCTAGGCTGTACACTTCCATCACATGCCCCGTATCATGATACAGGCTCTCCGGGGAAAGCCGGATGGAGCGGAGTGCCACATATAAATCCCCCACGGCGCCACTAATATTTAATATCACCAGCAAGGATACGGGCAGCAGCCAGTCAGTGGGTAATACCGCCAGCGCCAGCAGACCCGCCAGCGTAATGCCCACTGCCGGGGCCAGCATCACCACCAACGCCTGGCGTCGGGGGATGTACCATTGGGGTGCGCAGGCGTAGAAATAACCCGGGCCGATGCCGAAATGGGGCCTCTGGCGGGTGAAGACCCAGAAGAACAGGCCGTGCAGCCCCTCGTGCAGCATGAGCATACCCACGAAAACCCCCAGCAGCATCCCGATCCAATTCCAACCATTTTGACTGACGCCCTCTCCCCATAACCCGCCTTGCAGGGCAGCCGGTCGCAGCCAACTCAACCAGCTGGAGACGAGCCAACCCCCGGCCAGCAATAAGCCCACCCCCAGCACGTTGAGCAACAGGTACAGGGCGGGGGAGCGGCGTAAATCCAGCCGCCAGGTCAGGCTGTATCCGGCTGGCAATTGAAGGAGGGGGGAAGGGATTGGGAGCGGTGTTTCGGCAGTTGGGATCATGCATCTATTTTACCCTCAGCGGGCGAAAAAGAGGGGGAAAACCCGGCGGGCGGACTGGCAATCCGGCTTCGTATGGCCCCGGCAGGCGGGCTCGATACATCCATCCCTTTCTGCTGCGTAGGCTGATGCGCCCCTCCCCGCGCCGAATTCTCCCTGGCGTAAATTAAATCCAGCCTAAATCGGGCCTGTGCGGATAATCGCATCCGTAAGGTTGAATGTGAAGTGCTTTTGTTATAATGAATGGAGCGCAGGTCTTCATCATCCCGCTTTGCTCTGCCAGAGAAGCCCTCTCCCATCCTCGTTTTGCTCCCGGCGAATCCATCCGGATCACTTTTCCCGCATTCTGTCGGAGCAGGCCGAATCAAAAAGGATCATTCAAATGAATAAAATCGTTTCTGTCTGCTTTGCCGTTGTCATTTCCGTGGCTTTACTTTCGTGCAATACGACATCCGCGCCAGCCAGCCCCACCGGACCTGCACCGCTCCAGGCCAGCCCGGAAACCAACCCCAGCCCCAGCCTGGAGCCGCTTTCCACGGCTGTCTCCAGCCCGACCCAGGCCGGGGAAACACCGTTCCCCAACTTGCTGGCGGATAACCCCGCTCCGCCTGCCAGCCCGGTGAAGTTGATTTTCATCCACCACTCCTCTGGCGGCAACTGGCTGGCGGATTCCGATACGAACGGAGCCGGCGGCGACCTGGCCGAGGCATTGATGAACAATAACTATTACGTCAGCGCCACCAACTACGGCTGGGGCCCCGATTCGATTGGCGACCGCACTGATATCGGTCACTGGTGGGATTGGTTCCGCGGCACGAGCAGTTCGGTTTACACTGCCGTGCTCTACACGGAATATAATAAAAACATTGGCGGCTTTGGCGATTGGCCGCGCCTGGCAACCGACCCGGGCGGGGAAAACCAGATCATTCTTTTCAAATCC
>CALESS010000392.1 GCA_937907495.1 uncultured Anaerolineaceae bacterium | reverse complement strand
CCTGAATGGATGCAGCATCCCGAATTGGACGGAAATCCATTCTTCTGGCCCGGAAATTCAATCGGGTTCCTTTTACTGCATGGGTTTACCGCCACCACAACCGAAGTGCGGCCCCTGGCGGTATTCCTCCATCAGCAGGGTTATACAATCTCCGCCCCCCTCCTGCCCGGGCATGGCACAACCCCACAAGATCTCAACCGCACCTCCTGGAATGATTGGGCCAACCATGCAGAGAAAGCCTACCAGGAACTTCGGCAGCATTGCCGGGTTATATTCCTGGGCGGCGAGTCCATGGGCGGGCTGCTGGCACTCCACCTGGCAGAAGCCCACCCGGAGGCGGCTGGAATTCTACTATACGCACCCGCCCTGAAAGCGTTGAAGCTCGGTCAGGCCCGCTTTCTCTCCTATTTTCAAGATATCCGCTGGAAGAAACCCGGCGACGAATCCATGGCGTGGAAGGGTTACCGGGTCGTTCCACTCAAAGCCACCCGGCAGTTGCATCAGTTGCAAAACCATATTCTGCATTCCCTGCCCCGGATTCATCAACCCACGCTCATCCTGCAAGGCCGCCTGGATGTATCCCTGGATTTACGGGCGGCTGAGCTTCTTTATGAGCGGTTGGGATCTGTGGATAAAGAGCTTTTTTGGTATGAGAATTCGCAACATTGCATTTTATTGGACCGTGAGTTTGACCAGGTTGCCCAGGTGAGCCTGGCATTCGTTCAGCGCATTTTGCCTAAAAACCCGCAAGTGGAGGAAATCCAGTGAAGCAAATAATCCGTTGGTATGATTACATCACCATCAATATTTTCTGGGTCGGCCTGACCGCACTAAGCCAGACCATGACGCCCCTGGTTTTCCCTTTACTCATCCAACAATTTGTGGGTGAGGCTCAGAAAGGCAGCTATTATGGCTCCCTCCGCTTATGGACATTAATGGTTGCCTTGCTTGTTCAAGCGCTGATGGGGATGCTATCGGATCGCAATGGGTCACGGTGGGGCCGGCGGCGGCCTTTCATTTTTTGGGGTACCCTGGGCGTGATTGTGATGGTCATTCTGATCGGCTTCAGTGCCGGGTTGGAAGGATTAACGGGTTATTGGGTACTGTTTGGTTTTGTCGTAATGTTGATGGTAGCGGCGAATACCGCTCACGGTGCACAACAGGGCGTCATCCCTGACCTGGTTCCCGAAGAGAAACGGGGCATTTTCTCCGGCATCAAAGCCGTGCTGGAAATCCCCATCCCCCTCATCCTGGTGGCGTTTACCATTGCCCAATTCATCAAATCTGGTAATTTATGGCTGGCACTGGGAGTATTGATTGGGATAATGCTGCTTACCATGGGCCTTACCATGCTGATTCCTGAAACTCAGCACAAGGCCCCATCTGCCCGGCTGAATTGGAAACCCTTCCTAAACTTACTTCTGATGACCGGGGTTTTCACCGGAGTGATCTTAGGTATTGGAAAATTGGTTAACTGGGTCAGCGGACTGGCTGGCTCCCTGCCTGTCCCCTGGCTCGTACTGCTGGTAGGATCATTGGGCCTGCTGGGTATGACAGTAGCCATCGCCATCGGCGTTTACATCAGCATCCAGGTGGGGTTCCGCCAAGCCTTCCAGGAAACTCCCTCTTTCGTCTGGTGGGTCATCAGCCGGCTGGCATTTCTGGTCGGCGCGACCAATCTCGCCAGTTTTACCGTGTACTTCCTCCAGGGCCGGCTGGGGCTTGCCCAGGAAAAAGCTGCCGGCCCGGCCAGTACATTGACCATGTTTGTGGGCGTATTCATCCTGCTTTTGGCCATGCCCAGCGGCTGGCTTGCGGATCGGTTTGGCAAAAAGAAGCTCCTGGTTGCGGCTGCCATCCTGGCTGCGATAGGCGTGGTGATTGCGCTTTCGGCACCCAGCCTGCCAGTCATTTACATCGGCGGCAGTTTCATCGGCGCGGGCTGCGGGCTATTTTACTCAGCCAACTGGGCGCTCGGCACTGAAATTGTACCCCGTGAAAAAGCCGGCAGTTACCTGGGCATCTCGAATTTGGCTGGAGCTGGTGCAGGTGCGGTTGGCGCTTACATCGGCGGCCCAATTGCCGATTTCTTCACCCGCACTGTCCCGCAATCTCCGGGGCTGGGTTACATTTTATTGTTCGCAATCTATGGGATTCTCTTTTTAGCGTCATTGCTGCCATTGTTGAAAATCAAAGAAATACCCAACCTCCCATCAGCCTCCGGCTAATCCAGCGAAATTTTGTCGCAATTTCGAGTTATAATCATTGAAACCAGTTCGTTTATAAGGAGAAAACATGAGCGAGTTAATGCGCCCCCCCGGTCAGACAACCATCGCTCCGGATGTATTAGTTACCATCGCCAAATTAACCACCCTCAGCGTGGAGGGTGTTGCCAGAATGGCAGCGGTTTCCCCCAGCGGCGTGAACCAGTGGTTCAAGCGCGGTCTCTCCGAAGGGGTGGATATTTCCGTGGAACATAACATCGTCTCGGCGGATTTGCACGTCATTCTTGAAAGAAATGTAAATGTGCGGGATGTATGCCATACCATTCAAGCCCATGTGGCAAGGGCTATCTCGGAGATGGTCGGTATGGAAGTTGGCCTGATTAATATCCATGTGGAAGATATTGATTTTACTGTGGAATCGACTGCTTAAAAACCTATGAAGTCTAGAACCAAGGCCCGCAGCCTGGCTTTACAAGTGCTCTACGAAGTGGATTTAACCGGTCATTCGGTTGGAACCGTTCTTACCGAACGTCTGGATGAGGGCGAAGCCATGGAATCGGGCCTGGTCGAGTTTACCCGGCAGATTATTACAGGCGTACTTCCCATAGCCGAAAAACTGGATTTGTTCATCGCCCAGCATGCTCCAGAATGGCCCATGGACCAGGTAGCCGTCGTAGATCGGAATATTCTGCGGATCGCTCTCTGGGAATTTGCCGTTTCCGGTTGCACGCCCGTAAAAGTTGCCATCAACGAAGCCATTGAACTTTCCAAACTATTCGGCTCAGAATCCACTCCCAGGTTCGTCAATGGGGTGCTGGGCAGCCTTGCCAACCGCCAGAACGAAATCCATCAAGCCTTTGGAACGATCATCAAATAAGTGGCTTTCAGTTGTCCTATCTTTGAAGAGTGTGAGGGGTAAATCTTATGCCTGGTTCTCCGCTGACGAAGCGCTTCATTTCTCATCTTTTCCTACTGCTGATTATCAGCTCCCTGGTGGCGAGCTGCTCGCTCAATTTTCCCTGGAACAGCGGTACCATCGCCACGCCCGGTCCGTCTCTTCCCACCAGCCCTCCTCCGTCCACGCCTCAGGCAGAGGTCACATTCATTACCCATATCCCCGCAGATACGCCGGCAGGACAAGGAATCAGCCTCGACATTCTGGATGAATTAACCGGCCTGGCTATAAACTCCAAACAAAACTTGATGACGCCGATATCCACCGGTGTCTATTCCGTGAAAGTCATCCTGCCGGTTGGCTCATTGCTTAAATACCGGTATTCCCGCACGGGCAGCCCGCCATCCATTG
>CALESS010000391.1 GCA_937907495.1 uncultured Anaerolineaceae bacterium | reverse complement strand
CCCTTCGATGTCTCCAAGGGTCACCGCGGCTTCCTGGATGGCGACTTCGTGATGATGATGTATGCCTGGGCGCCGAACTGGAAAGCCAACACGGTCGGTAACGATCATTACAACCTCTATGTGCGGCGCTCGTTTGACGGCGGCCTGACCTGGACCAGCACCCCGGCAGAGATGGGTGGTAAAGGGACTTCCGCAACCGAGAACTATTGCGTCAGCACCTCCTCAGCCGACTGTGTGGGAACCGAATTTACGTACGGAGCCGGTGAATTTGAACAGGGCCGCAACGTCTCGCAACTGATTGGCAACAAGGTCACCATCCTGGATCCCCGCTACAGCCCAACGGGTGGAACGAAACTTTACTCGACCATCCGTACGGACTGGCTTGAAGCGCAATTAGGGGAAGGAACCATATCGTTCAGTTCTGATGACATCCTTCCCTATCCAGACGATAAAGCCCGCGATCCCTCCAAGTTCTTCATGATCTACGAGACGGGTGACAATACCACCGTCATGGATGGGGAAGCGGTGCCGCTCGACCTGTTCTACAGCCGGGCGACGGTCTACGGCGATGTCTGGGAGCTGGATCCAGACTATCTTGAGGATGATGGATCCATCATTGAATATCGCTGGCCATGGGCAGAACATGACAAGGAAGACCTTTCCGGCGAAGCCAGCATGCTGGTCAACCCGGGCGGCACCTTCATGTACGCTGTCTGGAATCAATGGCGGGAAGAGATCAGCGAAGACGGACATGAACATGTCTTCGACAGTGATATGATCTTCCGCCGCTTCATGTACCTGCCGGATGACTCCACAATTGAAATCCCCCCCGTGGTCAAATGGTTATACACCGGTCCTACCATGGTTGCCACTTCTACGGATGACGATATCCTGCTGATGGGTATGGCTTACGACATTGATCATCTGAATGGAGACGGACTGCTGGGGAACGGTATTGACAGCATCACCTGGTTCGAGTGCGGCGGCGATGGCTGCAGCCCCTCTGGCGATGGGCAGGAAATTGAAGCCTGCGCCGGCGAGAAGATGTGCAACATCCCGGCTCGCAACCTGAGCGAGGGTTGGCACGGCTTCAGCATGCGCGGCGGCGACAACGAGGGCAATCACCGGGAGGTGACCATCTCGATCTACGTTGCACCGGTGCTCTACAAAGTGCAACTGCCGCTGATTACCCGCTAACCGTAGTTTTAACCTGAATTGAAATCGGGCGCCTGCCCAAGCCTCATAAAGGGCAGGCGCCCAAAAGGAAAACCGATGAAACGAAACCTCAAATCCCTGCTCACACTGACCCTCCTGGCCCTCGTTGTGCTAACCTGCACTGCCATCGTTTCGGGGGATGATGTTGAAAACATTCTCCCGCTGGTTGCAGATTGGACCGAAAAGGGTGAATTCCAGGGAGCAGATTATGGGATTTCGGTGGCCTCCGCCGGGGATGTGAATGGGGATGGCTTTGAGGATGTCATCATCGGCGCACAGAATTATCCGGTGGTGAATGGAGATGGGACGAAGTACGGCGCGGCCTTTGTTCACCTGGGCGGTTCCGGTGGGATTGCAACCCTGCCGCAGGTGACCCTGAGCAGTGTGGAGAAGGGATCCTGGTTCGGCGGGTCTGTCAGCAGCGCCGGAGATGTGAATGGAGATGGATACGATGATGTGATCGTGGGGGCACCACATAGCAAGCTCACCAAAGAATACAATGGCGCAGCTTACCTGTACCTGGGTTCAGCGAGCGGTGTAGATGCACTGGCCGATTGGAGCTATGTCTTCCCGGCGGGAGAAACGGAATTTGGTTCGGCGGTGGCGGGGGCCGGGGATGTCAACGGGGATGGATACGATGATGTGCTGATCGGCGCACCCCGGTTTGAAAGTGATGCCGATCTTTTGCCAAACGAAGGTGCAGTCTTCCTCTTTTTGGGGAATGCCAGCGGCCTGGCGGCAGATTATAGCTGGAGCTATACCGTGGGCCAGGCAGCCGCTCTTCTCGGATCATCCGTGGCCGGGATTGGCGACATCAACGGAGATGGATACGATGACATTGCTTTCGGCGCCCCTAATTTGAATTACTTCCTGGAATTTGACTTTGGCGGGGTGTGGGTTTTCTACGGTTCAGCCAGCGGTCCAGGCCTGGTGTTTGACTGGCGGGCGATTGGGCCGCGGCAATATTCCCTCTTCGGCAGCTCCGTGGATGGGGCCGGGGATGTAAATGGAGATGGTTACCTGGATTTGATCGTCGGCGCTCGCGGGTTTGACACCGAATTCAATGTGGATGTGGGAGCAGCGTACATCTTCTACGGAAATGGCAGCGGTCTGCAAACCACCCCCGGATGGAT
>CALESS010000390.1 GCA_937907495.1 uncultured Anaerolineaceae bacterium | reverse complement strand
CTGACTTTTGGCCCGGTCCACCAACGCATTGGCATCCGTGACGTTTGCAATGTTGCCGTGCACGCCAACCACATCGGCCCCGGTCGCCTGGATTTCCGCCACGGTGGCGGTTAATTTTTCATTATCAATGTCGCCCAGTACCAGTTTTGCACCTTCGGCCGCAAAAGCCTGGGCTGTTGCCTTGCCAATTCCGGCGGCTGCGCCGGTGATGATCACTACTTTATCCTTGAATAACATGTTTATCTCCCGAATGCTGATGTATGTTTATCAACATTATCTATAATCATTCTATACCATATCACTGCCCAATTCAATAAGTAATTTATTAGAAACCAGGCCGGGCTGGATGGGGGAAAGCGAAGCGGGCTTGAATATTATGCATTTGATGCTATACTTACAGCATACATACAGGAGGTAACATGATCCGCCGCCTATTCAAAACTGGTAACAGCGTCGTCCTCTCCCTGCCACGCGAAGCCCTGCATAGCCTGGGTCTCAGCGAGGGAAGTGATGTTCAACTCTCCCTGGATTCAAACAACAATTCGATTGTAATAACGCCGTATATACAGCCTGTCCTTCCCGGCCTGGATGCGGATTTTGCCCGCCAGGTGGAGGACTTCATCGCCCAGTACCGCCCGGCGTTGGAAGCACTCTCTCACCCATGAACTATCTGCGCCCCGAACAGTTGCTTTTCATCCACTACCGGCTGGTGGAAGAAATCGGCGGAGAGCATGGCGTACGGGATCTGGCGGCCCTGCAGGCCGCCCTGGCCCGGCCCCAGGCCAGCTTTGACGGCCAGGAGCTATACCCCAACACCTGGTGGAAGTGCGCCGCCCTTTTCGACTCGCTGCTGCGCAACGGGCCTGCCGCCAATAATCACGGCCTGGCACTTGCCGCGGCCAGTTTGTTCTTGCAATTGAACGGCTATCGGCTTATCATGGAGGTGGAGGAAGTGATCGCCTTCACTCGTACCTGCGCCCGTCAGCGCACCCCCCTCTCCGAGAGCGCCCTCTGGTTTGAGCGCCACGCCCGGAGTATCGCATCCCCCCCTTCCCCGGGCTAAAGATTAAAAACCAAGGAGCAACCCCATGACAACCAAAATCACCTGGTACGGCCACGCCACCATCGGTCTGGAAATCAATCACCTGCACGTGTTGGTAGACCCCTATTTCAGCGGCAACCCGGCTGCCTCAGCCACTGCCGCCGAGGTGCCCGCCGATTTTATCCTCATCACCCATGGTCACGGCGATCATATCGGCGATACGTTCGAGATCGCCAGGCGCACCGGTGCCCTGGTCATCAGTAATGCAGAAATTAGCAATTGGCTGCGCGCCAAGGGCCTGCCGAAGGTCCACGGACAGCACCTGGGCGGTGGTCACCAGCATCCCTTCGGCTATCTCAAGTTGACCTTTGCCATTCACGGCTCCGCCCTGCCGGATGGCTCCTACGGCGGCAATCCGGCTGGCCTGCTGCTAACCACCCCGGAGGGGCAGAGGATTTACATGGCGGGTGATACCGGCCTGTTTGGCGATATGGCCCTGATCGGCGAGGAGGGCATCCACCTGGCGATGCTGCCCATCGGCGATAATTACACCATGGGCCCCGCCGATGCCCTGCGAGCGGTCAAGCTATTGCGGCCGGGGCATGTCATCCCCATCCACTACAACACCTTCGGGTTGATTCAGCAAGACCCGGCTGCCTGGAAGCAACAAGTGGAAAAGGAAACCTCCGCCGCCGTGCATGTGCTCCAACCCGGAGAGACCTTTGATTTAGGATGAGTTATCCCCTGCGGGGGATTTTTCTGAGCGATCCAGAGAAAGGGCAACCCCATGCAGCAGCCCAACATCCCCGGCGCGACCCAAACCAACCGGGCTTGCCTCGCTAGAGCCCCCTACCTTTAGTAATTTGTGGTCAGATCAATATTACCCTTTTCGCGGGCGGAGTGCTCCAATACCCGGAACAACCAGAGCGAAAGCACACTCCACACCGCCGTCATGGCGATCAGAATGCCCAGAAGCTGCACATTGCTGAGCGCCGGGAAGGTGGAATATTGCAGTGCCAGCGGGCCTAGCAGGGCGCGGCGGATCAACTCCAGCCAATAGGAGATCGGCAGCACAAACCCCACCGGCTGCAGCCAGGCTGGCAATACGCTGATGGGGAAGATGGCGCCGCTAAAGAGAAACAGTCCGCCGCCCACCGCCTCGCCGATTCCGCCGGCATGTTGCGCCACCCGCAAGGAAACCCCCGCCAGCAGCAGGCCGAGCATGGCCAGCATAAAGATACCCAACACCAGCGCCAGCAGAAAAAGACCCCAATCCACCGTTTTCAGGTCAATCGGCAGTTTGAAGAAGATCATGCCCATGCCCATGGTGATGATGACGGCAAAGCTGGATGTCAGAAAGCCCGCCACCCCCCGCCCAAGCAAAAAGATCGGGATATTGATGGGAGCGGTATAAATATATTTGAGGGTACGGTAATGCTCACGGTCGTCAATGATCGCCCACGAGACACCCGTCAATACCCTGGCTACATACTGGTAGAAGGCATTGCCGATGAACAAGTAGGCAAAAACGGGGGATTGGAAATCTGCCTGGCTAATGATGCTGTACATCACAACCAGGATGGCCGCCGCCGCCAACGGTTTGACGATGGAATAGATTGCAAACAGCAGCGGGTCGGTCCAGTTGGATTCGATCTTCCAGCCCAGCCAGGTGGCCGTAAGCAGGGAACGCAATGGAACGGAACGGTTCATGGTTACCTGCGGCTTTCGGTCAGGCGGCCTTCACGCACCGCCAATTTTTCCATCTTATTCAGCAGCCAGCGCGCCGCAACCAGGAAGATGGCTGCCAGGGCGACCAGGATGAGCAGCTCGATGGCCGGGCTGAGAAAGCCAAGCGAAGGCCCGGTGGCAAAGGCCAGTTGACGCATCGCATCCAGGCCGAGGGTGAGCGGCAGCAGGGAAGCCGCAGCAGCCAGCCAGAAGGGGAAGTTTTTGATCGGGAAGTAAAAACCCGAGAGGAAGAAGACCGGCTCCTGGGCCAGATTGGCGATGTGCCAGGCCTCGCGGCTGAGCAGCAGGAAGAGTGAGGCCGTCGTCATGCCCATACCATACAGCGCCACCATGGCAACGAAGAAGATCAGCAGCAAGAGCGGCAGGGAAACCACCACATACTGGACGTTGAATAGCAGGCTGCCCAGCAAAATGATGACGGTAGCCCGCAGCGTGGTGGCAACCAGCCCGCCCAGCGCCATCCCCAGTAAAATGGCCATCATCGGGCCAGGGGCGATGATATAAAGCGGCAGGTTGCCGGTTTCTTTTTCCCAGTACAACTGGCTGGACATACTCCACAGGATGTTCATCCAGAAAGCCGTCATGGCGCCCCCCACCACCACAAAGCCGATGTAGTCTTCCGGGGCTTGCAAGGCGCGGTAGACGAAAACATACCCTGCCACGCCCAACATCGGCAGGAAGGTATCGAAGAAAAGCCACGATTTTTCGCGCTGCATCCCGATGACGCGCGGGTACGAACGCCCAAGCACCGTCATGAGGAAGAGCCGGAAGCCGCTGCGCTTCTCAGGAATTGGCGGCAGGCTCGCCATCTTCCACCTCCTCCATGCGCAGGCCCACCAGCTTCATAAACACATCCTCCAGGGTTGGCTCGCGTTTCTTCAGGCTGAGGATGCGACCGTTCTGGCTGGTGAAGGCGGCTATCACCCCGGAAAGGGCAGCCTCTTCCGCCAGGAAAAGTTCCAACTGGGTGCTGCCATCCTGCTCGATGATGCTCGCCCGCTTCACACCCTCCAGGCTGGTGATGGCTTCCGGCACCAGGGTCTGCGGTGTTTGCAGAACCACCTCGAAGATGGCTTCGCGCTGCAAGGCTTGCTTGAGGTGAGCCGGCGTATCGCAAGCCAGCACCTGGCCTTTGTTGATGATGGCCACCCGGTCGCACATTTCGTCGGCTTCCACCATGTAGTGGGTGGTGAGCAGCAGGGTGCGGCTGGGGTCTTCGCTGACCCAGCCGCGCACAAACCGGCGCACATCCAGGGCTGCGCTCACGTCCAACCCGAGGGTGGGTTCATCCAAAAAGAGCACCCGCGGGTCGGTGAGGAAGCCGCGTACGATGTTCATCTTCTGGCGCAAGCCGGTGGAAAGCTCGGACGATTTTGTGTTGATGCGGTCCAGCAGGCTGACTTTTTCCATCAGGGCGCGGATGCGGGCATTCGCCACCGGGGTGGGGATGCCGTAAAACTGCGCGAACATCCACAGGTTCTCGCGCACGGTCAGCAGGCCATAACCTGAAGCCTCGCCCCCGGAGACCATATTGATCTGCGTGCGCACTTCTTCCGGCTGGCGCATCACGTCAAAGCCGGCCACGCAGGCGGTGCCTTCGGTGGGGGCCAGCAGGGTGGTCAGGATCTTGATGAGGGTGGT
>CALESS010000389.1 GCA_937907495.1 uncultured Anaerolineaceae bacterium | reverse complement strand
CTGTCAACTTCAACTGGCAAATCAAGGGCTATTTCCACTGGTCGCTGGTGGATAACTTTGAGTGGGATAAAGGCTGGGGCAAGCGGTTTGGCCTGTGGGGCCTGGATGTGCCCACCCAGACCCGCATCCGCCGGCGCAGCGTGGATCTCTACGAGCGTATCTGCAAGGAGAACTGCATCTCCTATGACCTGGTGGACGAGTTCACCCCGGAGCTGCTGCCGGTCATCTACCCGGATTAAGCGATGAAATCAACCCGCACCCACCTGGATACCTTGCACGGCCGGCTGGATTTTCCGGTCTATCTGCCGGATGCCACCTTTGGCGTGGTGCGCGCCGCCGATGCGCAGGATCTGCATGGCGTGGAAGTGCGGGCGCTGGTGATGAACACCTTTCACCTGATGCAAAAGCCCGGCTCCTCCACCATCAGCGCCCTCGGCGGCCTGCACAAAATGTCCGGCTGGGATCTGCCGATTGTGACCGATTCCGGCGGCTTTCAGGCCTACTCCCTCATCCGCCAGAATCCCAGGTTCGGCAGCCTGACCGAAAAGGGTCTCAGCTTTCAGCCGGAGGGGGCCATCCGCAAATTCTTGTTGACGCCGGAGAAGAGCATCCAACTCCAGTTCAGTTACGGCTCGGATATCCTGGTCTGCCTGGATGACTGTACCCATGTGGATTCGGGGCGCGAAGAACAGCAAACCTCCGTCCGGCGCACGGTGGATTGGGCCCGGCGCAGTAAAGTTGAATTTGAACGCCTGCTGAAGCAGAAGAAGCTCAGTGAGAGCGCCCGGCCGCGCCTGTTTGGCGTGGTACAGGGCGGTGGATACCCCGACCTGCGCAAAGAGTGCGCCGACCGCCTGCTGGAAATCGGCTTTGATGGTTACGGCTTTGGCGGCTGGCCGCTGGATGCTGAGAACCACCTGCTGACGGATATCCTGGGCTTGACGCGCGAGCTGATCCCGGCGGAATTTCCGATGCACGCCCTGGGCGTCGGCCATCCGCAGAATGTGGCTGCCTGCTTCCGCCTGGGCTATGATATGTACGATAGCGCCATGCCAACCCGCGATGCGCGCCATGGCCGCCTGTATGCCCTGCCCCGCGCAGATGCCCCCCTGAGTGGAAAATGGCTCAAGTTCATCTACATCGAAGATGAACGGCACATCAAGGCCGATTTGCCCGTCTCACCGGGCTGTGATTGCCCGGTCTGCCAGCACTATTCCATCGGTTATCTGCATCACCTGTTCAAACTGAACGAGACCCTCTACACCCGCTTGGCCACCCTGCACAACCTGCGCTTTATGACCCAACTCACCGCCCGCCTGAAGGTGGAAGGATGAAACCTGCCATGCAACTGGAAGATTTACTGGCCCAGGTGACCGCCAATCCGGATTACGCCCACATCGCCCCCAGCCTGGTGCGGCGGATAGCCGAACGCGAGTTGAACAAGGGACGCTCCGGAAGGGAGACGGTCAAAGCGGTGCGTGCCAAATTGCACCAGGTAGCCGGGGCCTACCAGGCAAAGGAAATGGATTACCAGGCCTGGCGCACGACCCTGGCTGGCCTGCCGGGCGATCCCACAGACCCGGCTATACGCATGTTTTGCCTGCACCTCATGCCCAGCCACGCCTCCACCCGCGAACGCCTGCCCATTCTCAACGATTTCTACAGCCAGGTTTTCGCCAGTTTGCCCCCCATCCATTCCGTCCTGGACCTGGCCTGCGGCCTCAACCCCCTGGCCCTCCCCTGGATGCCGCTGGCGCCCGGCGCAGTTTATTCCGCCTGCGATATTTACACCGACCTGGTGGATTTTCTCGCCGAGTTCATCCCACACCTGGGGCTGGCTGGCGGGGCAAGCCTGTGCGACCTGACGGACAGCATCCCGCTTCAACCTGTGCAGTTGGCGCTGGCCCTCAAAACGCTGCCCGTGCTGGAACAATTGGAGAAAGACCTGCCCGCCCGCCTGTTGAACGAATTAAATGCCGAATTTATCCTGGTCAGTTACCCGGCACATTCCCTCGGCGGACGTTCCAAGGGCATGCGGATAAATTACGCTGCCCGCTTCGAGAGCCTGAGCGCAGGCAAGGGCTGGCAAATCCAGCGCTTCGATTTCCCCGGCGAGCTGGCTTACTTGATCCGCAAATGAATGATATAACCGCTGCCTTTATTGCCGAGGTGCGCCAGAGCCGCAAGTACCGCGAGCTGGATCTGCCTGAACAGACCCTGACCGACCTGATCGGCCAGGAGGTGGGGCGTCACAAATCCGACCGCGAAGCGCTGCAGGCGGCCCGCATGAGGCTGCACAACCTGGTAGCCCCCTACCTGGGTGACCCGGATTATCCGGCGGCCGCCCTGCAACTGGAAGCGGCCTTTGCCAGCCGCGAGCCGGGGGCAATCCAGGCTGCCTGTGCGGATATATTAAAGACCCACGCCTCCACCCGCGAGCGCCTGCCGCATTTGGATCAGTTTTACACCGCCATCTTCTCCATCACCGGGCGCCCCGCCACCCTGCTGGACCTGGCCTGCGGCCTCAACCCGCTTGCCTTCCCCTGGATGGACTTGCCGCCAGCCACTCATTACCACGCCTACGATTTGCACCAGCCACGGGTGGCGCTGCTCAATCATTATTTCCGCTTGCAGGGGCTGGCACCGCTGGCCGAACAGCGGGATATCCTGGTCGAGCCGCCGCAAATCGAAGCCGATGTGGCCTTCTTCTTCAAGGAAGCCCACCGTTTTGAGCAACGGCGGCGCGGCTGCAATCGCCCATTCTGGCTTTCGCTCCACGTCAAATGGCTGGTGGTGACCCTGCCCGCCAGCAGCCTCACCGGGCGGCACGACCTGGCTGCCGGTCACCGCAAACTGGTCAGCAAGGCCCTCGCCGGGCTGGATTGGCCGGTGATGGAACAGCAGGTGGGCAATGAGTTGATTTTTTGCATCCACAAGGGGGCCGCTTGAGCCGCCGCAAGAAAGCCCGGGCTGCCGCACCCCCCGCCCACCCGCTGGAGGACAGCCTGGAGCGCTTTTTGCCCATGCTGCCCGCAGCCGACCAGGCTGCCCTGCTGGCGGATTTGCAGCTTCCCCTGCGCCAATCGCTGCGGGTCAACCCGCACAAAACCCAACCCACGGATATCCAGGATTGGGCGGCGCGCTATGCCTGGGCGGTGGAGAACATCCCTTTCTGCCCGCAGGGCTGGCGGGTCGAACCCGCCGCCGGGGGCACGCTGCCCAGCGCCACCCTGGAGCACCGCCTGGGGCAATTCTATATCCAGGAT
>CALESS010000388.1 GCA_937907495.1 uncultured Anaerolineaceae bacterium | reverse complement strand
TGAAGGATAGGGGAGGGGGCTAATCTTCCGAGGCGTCGCGGGGCATATCAATTGTGAAGCCGAAGGCAAAAACGATAACCCCGAGCGCCACCGCCCAGTGCCAGAATTTTGCCAGGCTATCCAGCAGGGCGGGGTCTTTGATGATTTGCCAGCCCAGGACGGTGAAGCGAGTGTAGGCAAGCAGTCCAGCCAACATCAAAACGATTGCCAGGGCAATCAGCCACCAACTGGAAACAGAAAAGGGCGGTGCGCCGGGGTTTTTTTCCGGTAACATGGCGCCTTTGGATCGCCCTTTCACTTTACGACGCTTGAGGGCAAACTCTCGTTCCAGGCGTTTTTTCTTGCCCCGCAGCAACGCGATGCGGAGGTAAAAGAGGGCGATGGCGACAATAACGACAATCAGTTGGGGTGAGAATCTCATTTCGATCCGCCTTTCACTTTACCGGCAATTTTTTGCTTGACGATGCGTTTGAAATCTTGTTTGGTGGGGTTTAAACCCACGCCCAGCGGCCGAAAGCGGGCGCGGGGGGTTAATTCGCCAAAATTTGTGCGGTGAGGCTGGTCAACTTTATCATCCCGGTAGAGGACAAACATGCGGGAATTCGGTAAGCGGACGATCGAGAATCGTTTTTCGGGTTTGGCCAGGCAAGCCACAAAATAGGCATCGCCATCCTCCCGCGGGCTGGGGAGAGTGATAAAGACCAGTTGGGTGTTCTTATCAATCTCTTCCAGTTCCACCGCCATACTGGTGGGGGTCATCCTTTTTTCTTCTGGCAGCTTGTCGCCAACGTGGTTCCACCAAAATTGGAGGAATTTGACGCCATCTTTGCGAATAAATTTGATGAACTCGTTGGTCTGGCTGTGAAACAAAATTGGCAGGGCTTCAAAAGTAAAATTCCAATTCTGACTTTTTTTCTTATCCATAAACATCCATCCTTTTCTGATTTCAAGATCATTAAAAATGATTGCGGAAAAATTACAACTGGCGTTCTACAAATTCTGCAAATGATGTTGCGGGTCTTTTGAGCAGCATTTCCAGCACGGTGGAGTTGCCAACCAGGCCAAACTGCTCGTAGTATTCAAACATCCTCAACAGGGTATTGCGCTGGTAATCGCCCATGCCGGCCTTCGAGGCGTTTTCTGCCCACTGATTGCGATCCAGCAGGCGGGCGTGAACAGGACGACCACTGCGCTGGCCGATGATTTGGGCGACTTCCTCCTGGCTGAGGGGCTGGGGGCCAGCCAGCTCATAAATGGCGCCCGAATGTTGGGACTCAACGAGTACCCCGGCAGCCGCCTGGGCCACATCCTCCAAGTTTACGATCGAAATGCGGGCCGATGTGGCATAGGGAACTTCGTAGATTCCTTCGGTGGTGATTTTTTCCCAATATTGCAAGATGTTCTGCATGTAAGCGCAGGGCTGCAGGATGGTGAAATCGAGGCCGGAGGTGAAGATCGCTTCTTCCAGCCGCAGCTTCTGCCAGTGGTGCGGCATGGCTTCCACCTGGGGGTGGAGGACAGAATGGTAGACGATGCGGGTAACACCTTTGGCTTTCGCCAGGGTGAGCAAATTTTGCCCAATTTCCAGTTCATCCGGGGCCATATTCGGGCAGATAAAGTAGATGACATCCACGCCGCTCAATGCCGCCGCAAGCGATTTTCCAACCCGCAGGTCGCCCACGTGCACCGGTGCATGGGTGGCAGCATGGATATCTGCTGCCTGTTTTTCGCTGCGAACGAAGGCTTTGACCTCTGCACCTTTTTGCTTAAGGGCATTCAGTACTGCCCGACCGGTTTTACCTGCTGCGCCTGTGAGTAGGATCATGGACAATTTTCTCTGGAGGTTCCGATTATACCCGAAGGGAAAAAACTTTGCTCCCCAATGAAATCAGGCATTGGGGAGCATTGATCGTTCAAAAATGCTGTTAGCTAAAGGTTAGTTAAGAACGTCCGTCGCGCGCACTTTGGGCGGTTTGATGAAGACGAAGATCAGGTTGACCAGGATGCCCAGGACAGCGGCGGTTGCAATCGCCGGCCAGCCAAAGGGGAAGACACCCTCGAGCAACGGGATTGGCAGGTTGCCGTTATAGCCGATGTTGCCGCCGATGCCGACCACGAGGATCAGGGCGACGATGGCAAGTTTACCGGGATCGAACAGGTCAACTTTTTCCGCCATCATGAGCGCAATACCCTGAACGCCAATGACACCATACAGATAGATCGCCAGGCCGCCGGTGACGGCAGTGGGGATGCTGTAGATGATGTCGCGCAGTGGGCCGATGAAGCCAAGGACCACGGCGATGGCGCCAGCCGTAATGAGGGCCGGGCCGGAGTAGTTGCGGGTGATGACCATCAGGGAGTTGTTCTCACCGTAGTTGGTGCCGGCGGTGGAACCGAAGAGGCCGTTCACCAGGTCGTTTAAACCGTCGAGCATCAGGTTGAGGCCGATGTAGCGGGAGAGGCCGGGTTTCTCACGGCCCTGTTCTTCGGCCAGGTGATCAACATACAGACCGATCTGGTACAGGTGGGCAGTGGATTCCGGGATGGTGGCGATCGCCATCACACCGATACCGATGAGGGCGGTGGGGGTCAGTACGCTGGTGAAGGAGGGGAAGACAATTTTTGGAACGGTGAGCCAGCCGCTGGCGCCGATGGTGGAGAAATCAATCAGGCCGAGGGGAATGGCAACCACATAGCCCAAGATCATGGCCAACAAGATGGGGAGCATGCCGATGAAGCCCTTGCCCTGCAAGTAGACCGAGAAGAGCACGGCCGCCAGGAAGGTGACGAGGGCAGCCAGCCACCAGGTGAGGGTAAGGCCGGGGGCGGCAACAGGATCAATGCCGCAGCAGGTGCCAGAAGCCATGGTCAGGGCGGTGTAGGCAAGCCCAATACCGATGACGATCGCGACGGAGCCGGTGATTTCAGCGGGCAGGATTTTATCCAGGCTCTCTTTGCCACCCGTAACACGGATCAGCAAGCCCACCAGGATATTGATGGTACCGGTGACGATAAAGCCGGCGGTGACGACGGAAATCGAGGCTGGGGAGGCAACAGCGCCGAAGGCCAGATCGGGTTCCATTTGCATGATGACCGAGGTTACGGCTGCAATGTAGGCGAAGCTGGAGCCGTAATACAGGGGGATGTAGGTGTTGATGGCGAACTTGGAGCCTAGTAAGGCAACGATGGTTCCCAGACCGGTGATGGTCAAGACCGTTGAGACATCAAAGTGCATGAGGAGGGCGCACAAAACGGTTGCCGGGAACATGGTAAGCACATGCTGGAAGCCCAACAGGAGCATTCTACCAAATGGCGGGGTATCTTGAGGAAGATAGCCCAGTACTTTCGTTTCAGATGCCATAAGTCAAATCCTTCTTTCGTGAGATGATGGTTCGGCCTAATGAAATGACAATCGAGTGTTTCCTGCTTCGTTGAGTCTACTTAAATAAACTACGAGACCCAGTTCACCTTTTCTCGATAAACACCTCCGTTTTTAATGATTTCCTCACAAATGGATGTATATATAATACATCATTTGTCAAGTACCTGTTGAAAAACTGACCGGTAAATGCGCCTATTTGCCCAAGAGCAGGGCCAGCACCAGTAAAACGATGGCTACCGGGATGACGTAAATCAACATGCGGAACTCTGCTACTTGCATTAAACCCTTCATTTGGTCTTTGGCTACGCTTTTTGCAAAATCTTCCGTGGTGGTGGATTTGATTTCAACTTTTTCGCCGGTTTCAATTTCTGCCATTTTCGCCTCTAATGTTTTGTCTAATGTTTCGAATGCGGTTTTAATCATGGATTTTGCAACGCTGTCAATCATGCGTTGACCAACACTGGCAAGGGTTCCGCCGATGGTCACATCTCCCGAATAGTTGAGCAGGGTGGTGCCATCTGCCTGTTCGGTGAAGTGAACTTTGCCCACCCCGCGGGCATAACCGGGAGCACCTTTGCCATCTACGGTCAGGGTGCAGCTTTCGGGGGGCATTTCATCGGTAATTGCCAGCACACCGGCAAACGTGCCGGATACGGGACCGATGCGCAGGTTGATGACACCTTCGTAATGCTGTTCATCGGTCTTGACTAGTTTTTGCATACCCGGAACGGCGGTAGCAAGGACATTGGGGTCGTTAAACATTTCATAAACGACTTTTCGTGGGCCTTTAAAAATATGTTCGCCTTCTATTTTCATTCTGAAACGAGCCTCCTTAAGAGATGAATGCGGATTTACAGGTACTGATACAGTGCCCTGAAATTGCTATTTTTTAGCGTTCTGATAGTAGTGGTACAAAATGCTCGGGCTAAGATTGGATTCCAGAATCTCCATGGAAACCTCCGGGAAGGCATTTTCTACAGCCTGGGCAAAGGCAGGCGGAACGGGCAGCACGCCGGCTTCTCCCACACCCTTTAACCCCAGCGGGTTCAATGGGCTACGGGTATGGCCATGGCCCAATTCCATTTTGGGCGGCATGTCGGTCGCCTGGGGGATGAGGTAATCCATGAAGGAAGCCGTCAGCAATTGGCCATCCGGATCGTAGGCCAGGCGTTCGTAGAAGGCGTTGCCGACACCCATGGAGACGGCGCCTTGAATTTGACCATCCAGCAGCAGGGGGTTGATCACCGTTCCGCAGTCATGGACGATCACGAAACGCTGAATCTTGACCTTGAATGATTCCGGGTCCACTTCCACGATCATTGCGCCTGCGCCGGAGCCAGTGGCGCCATGAGGCGGGGCGTAATAGGCGGTGGCTTCCAGGCCGGGTTCGACGCCGGGTTCGATGACACCGCGCGAGGGGTTGGCTCTGCCAGCCAGTTCACCCAGGGTGACTTTCTTTTCTGGTTGGCTCTTGACGAATACACAGCCATCTTCCAGGGCAATTTCTTCGGCGGGAACACCGAACATTTTGGATGAGGTGGCGTAAATCTTTTCCAGGATCTTCTGACAGGCGTAATAGGTGGCAGTACCCACCAGGGCTGCACCCCGGCTGGCAAACGTGCCAGCGCCCCAGGCGAAGTAGTTGGTATCGCCTGTAATGACGTTTACATCTTCAACCCGTACGGTCAACATATCCGCCACGATCTGGGCATAAACGGTGAAGTGTCCCTGGCCCTGGGTGCTGATGCCCGTCGCAAAACTGACCTTGCCATTGGAGCCGATGGTGACTTTGGCGCCTTCATAGGGGCCAACGGAGGTTCCTTCGGTAAAGGTGACCACGCCAATCCCCAGCCGCCGGCCTTCTTTACGCGCCTGGGGTTGAACCTCGTTGATGAACTTGTCGTACTCGATCATCTCCATGGCTAATTCCAGGTTGGCCAGGTAGTTGCCGCTATCCAACACGCCTTCCACAAAATCCTGGCCGATGATGCCAGACGGGCGGGGGAATTCTTCCGGGACGAGCAAATTCTTGAGGCGGATCTCTGCGGGGGTGATGTTCAACTCACGGGCAGCAAAATCCAGCATGCGTTCCATGACGTGTACACCCTGCGAACGGCCTGCGCCGCGCACCGGGCTGACCACCATCTGGGTGGTGAAAACCATGCGGATTTCCGTGGCGAAGTTGGGAACCCGGTAATTACTGACGGTATGGGCTTGCGTATTGAGCGGTACGGTCATGCCGTAGGGGTTGTAGGCGCCCGTGTTGTGGTAGAAGGTGTCTTTGAAGCCGAGGATGGTTCCATCCTTCTTGACTGCCAGCTCACAGTAATGAACCTGGTCGCGCTCGGAGGTGGTGGCCAGGAAGTTTTCGCGCCGATCCTCAATCCACTTGATGGGGGCTTTCAACTTCATGGAGATCCAGGGCAACAGCACATCATCTGCCTGGGAGCTCATAACCTTGGGGCCGAAACCACCGCCAATATACGGGGTGATGACGCGCACCTGGTTCTCCACCAGGTTCATGTTGCGGGCTATGGAACCCCGCAAGGGCAGGGGAGCCTGGGTGGTGGACCAGACGGTCATTTCCTGCTCGCGCTCATCCCAGTTGACGACAAAACCTCGGTTTTCCATGGCGATGCCGCCCACATGTTCAACCAACATGCGCCGGTTGATCACCAGGTCTGCGTTTTTGCGGGCTTCTTCGTAATTGCCTGCTTCTTGCCGGACGAGAGCGGCCATATTGGAGGGGAGGTCATCATGAACAAGAACGGAAGTATCTTCCCACGCTTTTTCCAGGTCGCAGACGCCGGGCAGGGGTTCCACTTCGAAAATGATATCGTCGAAGGCATCTTCTGCAATATACCGGCTGGTGGCGATGATGACGGCCACCGGTTCACCGGAGAAGCGAATTTTGTCCTTGGCGATCGGCAGCAGGGGGCGGGCATTGAATTGGGCGCCGGCGATGGCGGTGGGTGGCGGAACCTGCAAGGGGCCGGGTTTCCAGTAATCGCCAAAATCTTCCGCCGTAAAGACGGCCACCACGCCCGGCCGTTTGCGGGCTTCCGAGACATCCAGCCTGGTGATGCGGGCGTGGGCATAATCGCTGCGGTAAAAGGCCGCATGCAGCATACCCGGAATTACGATGTCATCAATAAACTTCGCGGTACCCGTGAGCAGGTA
>CALESS010000387.1 GCA_937907495.1 uncultured Anaerolineaceae bacterium | reverse complement strand
GGTCCTGCGCAGCACATTGGCGTTCAAATCGTTACGATATTCCAGGAAGGGACGATCTCCGCCGCTATCGGTAAAATCGACACTCCCGTCCGCATGCACCAGGGGCACATTGGCAAACAACAGGAACAATAAGCCCGCGGCCAAAAACAAAGCCACTAACCAACGGGAGAGGGGAGCGGTTGAGTTCAATGTTTTCTCTTCCAGGGTCGGGTGCATAACGCCTCCAAAAATAATCAGGATGTATTCCACAGCCTTCAGCATTCAGCGCGGGCAGAAGGTGCAGCCGGAACATGTAAGTCCCTCAAGTACAAGTTAAATAAATATATAACGACTCAAATTAGGAGCGATTCAGTATATTTTAATTGATATTTAATATTAAAACAAGTTGATTAACGACCAATTCCTTACAGATGCTTATCGTTTCCCCCCGCAATCCCCCCAGAGATTACGGGTGAGGGGAAAATGAAATCGCAATCGTTGTTCCCTGCCCCCTGCCAGCCGATTTTACGACAATCGTTCCCCCCTGGGCGGTTACCAGCGCTTTGCAAATCGCCAGGCCCAGGCCCATTTTTCCGGAATTTGCCCCGCGGGCTTTATCGGCTCGATAAAAGCGATCAAAGACAAACGGTAAATCTTCCGCATCAATTCCAGCTCCGTCATCACTCACCCAAAGTTGGACGCTCTCGCTTACGGACAGGCTGAGGGTGATGCAACCGCCTTCGTTCGTATATCGCAGGGCATTCTCCACCAGGTTCTTGAGCACCTGCAATATGCGCCCTTCGTCCACCAGGATGTCTGGAGAGGATGGTGGCAGACCCAGTTCCATCTCCACCCCCTGGCGGGCCGCAATCGGTTGATAGGCGTGAAAAACCTTCTCCAACAGGGCGGCTGGCTGGGTTGGCTGCATCTGGATATCCAATCCACCTGCCTCCACCTGGGTTAGAACGGTCAAATCACTGACCAATCGGCGGAGGTGCTCAATTTCCGTTTTGATGATGCTGATCCGTTCTGGGGTAAGGGTGACTTCTCCTTCCTCCAGCATTTCGATGTAGCCAGAGATGATTTGCAGCGGGGTGCTCAAATCATGGGTAATATCTGCTGTCAGGCGCTTACGCTGTTCATCTGCCCGTGCCAGGTCGGTGCTCATCTGGTTGAATGTTTCCGTCAGTAAACCCAGTTCATCCCTGGAGGTCACCGGAACCTGTTGCTGCAAGTTCCCTTGTGCCAGTTGCCGGGAGGCCAGGGTGAGCCGGCGGATGGGTTTGAGCAATGCTCCCGCCAGGAGAAAGCCCATACCAACCGCCACCAATACTCCGGCAAGAGCCGCCAGGCCAATTGCCAGGGAGGTACGCTGTAAGAAGAGTTGTTCCTCCGCGCTCAACTTGAACTGGAAGCTGGTGTCCGGCAGAATCCAGGCAATGGTGTTTCCATCCACCTCCACAGCCACCGCTTGTTTAATGCGGTCTTTCGGCAATACCTGCCCGATATCATAGCCAAAGGTTGGGATGAGCGCCCGATACTCGGCATCCACCAGGCCATATACGCCGCGCAAATCCTCGGACTTTGGAGGTTTATCCGGGCCGCCGGGTTGGGAAGGGCCGGGCTGGTTGTGCGAAAACTGAAAGAAGAAATTGGAGAAACCATCTAGCGAACCATTGGCAGCAAAATAGGTCTGCACAGATTCCGTCAACAGGGCCGTTTGTTGCTCTACCACCAGGTTCATCAACGATTGACCGGATGTCAACCGTATGACTACTGAGACCACCAGCACGGTGATTAATGCCACCGCCAGGTAGGAGAAGATGAACTTGCCTTTCAAAGAGCGATTCATTCATCAGCCTCCACAAAGCGATATCCCACTCCAAAGACGGTTTCAATGTAGCGGGGTTGATTCAGGTCGTCATCCAATTTAAGTCGCAGGTTGCGAATATGAATCTTCAGGGTAGATTCAGACCCTGTGTAACCATTCTCCATCAAGCGGATGCTCAAGTCCGCCCGTTTCAATACCCGGCCGGGGGCTTGCATCAGCATTTCCAGGATGTGGAACTCCAGGGGCGTGAGGTTTATCACTTCGTTTTGCTTTTTCACGGTATGTTGACTGGTATCCAGGCAGAGATCCCCCACCGAAAGCAACACTCCGCCAGATTGTGGAGGAGCAGCCCGCCGGAGTATAGCTCGCATGCGCACCAGCAGCTCCCGCAAGCGGAATGGCTTGGTGATGTAATCATCCGCCCCCAGGTCAAAGCCATGAATTACATCCGCTTCCTGTTGTTTGGCCGTAATCATGATGACTGGAATGCTGGATACGCGCCGCAAATGGCTGATAAACTGGTAACCGTCCATATTGGGCATCATAATGTCTAACAGGATCAAGTCCGGGGACTCAATTCGGACAGTTTCCAATGCCTCCCTGCCATCCGAAGCAGTCACGACGTCAAAATCCTGGCTGTTGAGGAAATCCATTAACAGCAACTGGACATTTTTTGTATCATCAACCACCAGGATTTTCCGTTTCATGGATGAATTATATCCAATCTATTCCCAAACAAGCGGCAACGAACCATCTAATCGTTATCCCCTTTGCTGAATACCACTACTTCCGGCTCGCTGCTGTGCAGCCATTCTTCTGAGGTTGGATCATCATAATACACTTTGAGATTGGCCGTATCCCGTAAAAAATCCACTTTGCCGATAATGATACGCTTGATTTTTAATCCGGTCCTCAATTCCAGGTCGGCCAGCAATTCGGCCCGCCGATCTGGCCGGATTAGTTCTATTTTTTCATAAGTTATTCTTTTCGAGGCTTCGTAATGAAATCCCCATTCCTTCTCCAGCACCCACATAATTCCCAGGATGACTCCATTGGCTAGGATCAACTGCGGCCACACATCCCCGTTGGTGGCGGCGGAATTCATCACCGGCAGCGCAGCAATGATGAACAAATAGGTCATCTCGCGGATCGGGATCGGATCTGTGCGGTAACGTAAAATGGAGAAGATGGCAAACAAGCCAAACCCAACCCCAATTCCGATTTCGATACTGGCCATGAACGCCAGCACAAAATAAATCACGGTATTAAAAGCCAGAAACGTAAATACATAGCGCTTGTTATGGGTGGAGGGATAATAAATAAAACGCACCACTAGCAAAGCCGCCAGGAAGTTAAAGGCAAAACTCAATAAAAAATTGGCAAAATCACTCATAATGAATTCCTCCGATCATTTTTTCAATCTTCAGCAGTTTTGGTTTCAAGATATTTTTCTTCACCTGGTCAAACAACATGGAAACACCCATGCAATATTTGCTAAATCCCCTGGGGTGGAGACGTTGAGCCCGCATTTGCTCCAGGAAGGGCGACGAAGCATAGCTTGCATCCCTTTTGACCTCTGCAATGGCCAGTCCGTTCAAATCAACCGAGCGTTCTGAGGCGTAGAACGAGATGTTGGTATCCAACGTCACCCGCTCGCACAGATGTTTGCTGACCAGGGTGATGCGGGTAAAACTGTTCCAGAGGGTGGGCTGCAGGGTTTGGCAATCATAGGGGTAGATGACATCCAACCAGGCCTCAGCTTCGGGGGTAAGCTCCCTCATCTGGCTGCTGGTAGATATCCGTTCTTTGATCGTGCGGTCTTTGCGGGTCTTATGCTTCACCTCCAAAAAAGAGGTGCGCGTATCGGTGTACTCCCGGCTGCGTACCTTGTAACGTTCCGCCCGGTCATTGACATGCAAACGATAGAGAGCGAAATCCGGCGTGTCAAAGTACAGGGTACGATAATGATTCATGCGTTTTCCATTAACGGATAAGATCCAGTAATCGCTCTGCAAGGCAGTCAGCACGTCCAGCAGCCGGGACTCGTTCAGCATGAACTTGATATCCACCCGGTTGAGCAAGGCCACTTCATCCATCTCCTTGAGGCTGATGGGGTCAAAACCATCCGCCGCCATCGCCAATTTCATCGAATCACTGGTCCAGCCGAGTTGAGATTCGGGCTGCATGCAGGATTGGATGCGGGCTGGATCATACATCTGGGTATTGGGCCAAACTCTTCGATTCATCGGATCACTCCATCCATTGGGTTTTCTGTGCTGTACTAATCTTAAGGTAGAAGCTTTTTAGGGTGGTTTATTTTTTGTATAGTCTGGTTTGGCGGTTACGCCAACAGTCCCTGTGCCAGAAGGCACAACATCTCGGAGGTTGCCAGGCGTCATCTTCCTGCTGGCGCCTGGCTTTTTTGCGGCACTACGAGCCTTTAGGGACGTGGGCCTCCACCGCCGGGTCGACCGCCCATGCCGCCCGTGCCGACCTGGGTTACACCTGCGGAAATGGTCACACTCGAGTACAGGGTTCCGCCGCTGTAGGTTCCGCCCTCATAATCTTGGCCGCTGAGGGTGCCGGTGGAACTGCCGCCCAGGTAGATCTGGTAGCCTGAGCCTTGCATCAGGTCTGGCGAGGAGAAGGCGAAAGATTGAAATTGCTTGGTGGGTGCAAACGTGAATACATCGGTCCCATTGTCATCTTGAATATGCACCAGGGTGCCCGCCGGCTGGTTGGAGGAGAAGAAGACCAGCAAGGAATTCTGCCCGGATGAGGCACTGGGTGCCATCGCCATTCCCGCACTGCCGGCAGCCGCGATCAGGCCGCCGGAGATATTGAAGAAACCATCATAATCAATTGCGCCATTCATTTGCTCGGTTGGGCCGTTCACCAGCACCACACCGCCCGTCATGGTGATGGAACCGTTCACATCCAACCCATCCCCAGCCGCTTCCACGACGATCAAACCACCATGGATGGTAAGTAGATTGTTGCCGGATGTCGTAAAAGCATCCTGTCCGGCTCCCCCTCCCATCCCGGGACGCATACCCGGCATCATTCCCTGGTTACTGCCAGAGCCATCATTCCCGGCGGCAATATTGATACCATCATCGCTTGAAACGATGTTCAGGTTCCCGCCATTGATGGTGATGGCTGCACTCTCAATACCCTCATATGATTTCTGGATGCTGAACTCACCATTGTTGATGACCAGAGTGGCATCTGCATGAACGCCGTCGTCACCGGAAGAAATGACAAAGGCGCCCCCATTGATCACCACCGAATCATTCGAATGGATGGCATCGTCGGCTGAATCAATGCTGAAATTGCCACCCTCGATGTTGACGCTCACGGCTCCCTTGATACCTTTCGCAGAGTTGGAGTCACCCGGGAGGGCTTCGCTGCCCCCGCCGGTGGTCAGGGTGAAGTCACCGGAAGAGATCAGGACATCCGTTTCAGCCTGGATGGCATCACCGGCGGTGGAAATATTGAAAACACCGGCTTCGATGGAAACATAACCTTTGGCAGCATCTTCAGCATTATCCGAGACCAATCCATCCCCCTGGGATTGGATGGTGAGATTGCCATCATCCACCACCAGGTAATCCTTGCCTCGAATACCATCATCGGGGGCTGAAACGATGAGCGTACCACTGGCAATGACCAGCCCATCCTTGCTGGCGATGCCATCGTTGTAGTTACCCTCAACCATCAGGGAGCCCGTCCCATAAATCGTCAAGTCCGCCATGCTGAAAATAGCGGCGTTCGGTTCGTTGCCATCCGCCGTGGCAGTAACATATTCAGAGCCATCGGATACCCGGTTCTGCGAGCCCTTCGCCAGTACCAACACCACCTCATCCGCAGCCATAACATAAATGGGAGCGCTGGTGGAACTATGAAGATCCACCCCATCCAGGATCAGACGCACGATTTCTTCATCCTCGGTATTTATGAGGATTTGACCATCGCTTAAGCTCCCACTGAATTGATAGGTACCAGCGGCGGAAATGGTGACCGTGCTGCCTGCCACACTCACCCCGGCGGCATTGGCTTCGATCGTATCTCCCAACAGGGTGATCTGAATTACCGAGGCCGCATCCCAAACCAGGTCCTCTGCATCTTCATGGCTGGATTGATTCTCTATGAGCGCATCTGCAACCGTATTGGCCGCTGTGGGCAGGGTGGTTTCCACGCTGACCGTTGTGGTTTCTTGATTGTTTCCGGTGCTGGTGGTGGAGACATCTTCAACACTGCTCCCCACCGAGCAGGCTGTGAGCGCAAAAATCAAAATCAGGCTTACCAGTAGTAACAATTTCTTCATGTCAAACTTCCTCAGTTTCTTTCTTTATTTTGTGTTTCCATTGCATAGATTTTAGGAGAACCCCGGAGGGATTGGGTATACATTTGGTATAAGCCCGTCCCTCTCATGGAACATGATCCCGCGAGCCGGGCAACCCGCATGACCCTGGTCACACCTCCCATCGTGGATTAAATAGGTCGAAAATAGGCGGGTTACGGTTTGTCAAAACCCCTGGATTGAATTAGAATTCTTTTAGAAAGGAAGGGAAACATGCCGCCTGTAATTATTTTGACAGACAGCACCGCTTATTTGCCCCAAGAGCTTGTTGACAGCCACCCCATCCATGTATTGCCCCTGACCCTGAACTGGGACGGGGTCTCTTACCGGGATGGTGTGGATATAAAGGCCAGCGAGTTTTACACACGCCTCTCCACCTCCAGCAGCTTGCCTACCACCAGCCAGGTGACACTGGGAGAATATGAGAAATTATTCCACCAACTGATTGAGGCCGGGCATGATGTCCTGGTGCTGCCCATCTCCAGCGGCATATCCGCCAGTTTCCAATCTGCCCTGGCCGCCGTGCAAAGCTTCCCGCCGGAGCGGGTGCGGGTGATGGATACCAAGCTGGTTTCCATGGCCCTGGCCTTCCAGGTTCTGGCAGCCGCCCGGGCAGCCGCCGCTGGCGCCAGCCTGGCGGAATGCGAGCAAATCGCCCGCAAGGCCTACGGACAGATTGGGGTATATTTCACGGTGGACACCCTTAAATACCTGGCGGCTGGTGGCCGGATCAACAGCGCCAAACGCCTGCTCGGCAATGCCCTCAATCTCAAGCCCATCCTGGAAATCCGGGATGGAAAAATCGAACTGGTCACCAGTGTGATGACCCGCCGCAAAGCGTTGGAAAAGATGCTCTCGCTGGCAGAAGAAAGCATCGGCGGACGCACACCGGTGCGCCTTTCGGTTTTCCATGCGCTGGAAGAGGAAGCCGCCAGGGAATTACTGGAAACCGCCAAAGCCCGCTTCTCGCCCATCGAAGCCATCCTGTCCGAAGTCAGCCCGGTTGTGGGTGCGCACGTCGGCCCTGGCACACTTTCGATCGCCTTCCAGGCGGGCGAATAACCCTCCATCTCCCCAGAGCCGGGGTTAACAAAAACAGCGTTCGGATTGGATCGAACGCTGTTTTTGCGTTTCAGGATGGAGCTTCCCCGCCATCAGGAGGCAATCAACAAAATATCGCTTGTGCCGCGCTCCTGGTTCCGGCCCAACGGGTTGTTGACCACCCTTCCATTGAAATACATGGTGGATGAGCCGCCGCCATCTATGTTATAAGCCTGCGAGCAACCCCGCTCCACAAACATCCGGGCAAATTCGGTCAGCGTGGCCCCCCGGCTGTAACCATTACTGCGGCCATCCACCACGATGAAGATGAAATGGTTTACCGAGATCATGCCCACTCCGGTACGCGGTTGGTTACCCTGGATGGAGTGGTTGCCGAAATTGGTGTCCACCTCCACCGTGGTCAGGTTGGCGGGTATCTCACCGTCCACCAGCAAAGCCGGGCCAAAGGAGAGGGTGTTCCAGGCACCCGCCGCCAATAAATCCTCCGCAGTGGTGCTGGTCTCATCATAAATTTCAAGGCTGCCATCCCGATAGAAAACGAGGCCGGTTCTGGCAGGTTGATCCCGGTAGATAACTCCGTTGCGGATGACAATTCCATCACTGCGAAACCCGTAATAATCCCCATTGATGACAAAGATGGCATCATTCTCCGCAGCGATCACCGAGGTAGTTTCAATAATATTCCGGCCAAATTGGTTGTTGGCAAAGGCGCTGCCCAGGGTAGAAGCATCCGTCACGACAACATCC
>CALESS010000386.1 GCA_937907495.1 uncultured Anaerolineaceae bacterium | reverse complement strand
CCGGGTCTTTTCCCAGGCTGCGCAAGCGTTGCAAACCATCCACCGCCCGGCTGATACTGAGGCCGGATTCCATCTGCTTCTTAATCCAAAGCAGAGTCTTGAGATCGTATTCAGAATAAAAACGGTATCCCTGCTCTCCACGATGCGGTTTGGGGATGCCGTAGCGTCGTTCCCAGGCGCGCAGGGTGACGGGGAGCATCCCCGCCAGGCGGCAAATGGCCTTGATGTTATAAACAGGTTGAAAGAAAGTTTGATCATCCATAGATTTATCCAGCGCGCTGAAGTTTCCCCAGTGTACCCGACTGGAAGCAGCTCGTCTATGGTTTGTATAATCTAGTGGATGGGGTTATCTCCCCGCCCGCTCTTTGCCGCCGGTTTGCGGAGGCGCATCCAGTAGGGCAGCCACCTTCTCCAGTCCTTCCTCCATGCTGCTGCCCAGGTAAACCCCGGAAATGATTTTCTTTAGCTCCGGTTTCAACACAAATGCCCGCCCACCGTAGCCAAAAATGGGGCTTTTCTTTAACTTGTTGAACTTCTCCTGTAAATTCCGTAACTCGAGGGCGGCAGATTCCAACATGGCGGTCAGGATGACCATATCCGGATGTTCGTAACTGACATAATCCACCAGGTCTTCCAGGGGGATATCCGGACCAAGGTATTCCACCCGGTACCCCAGGGAACGCAACATTAAAGACATCATGATGCCGTTGATCTCGTGCATTTCAGTGGGAGCGCCGCCAATCAGGATGTACTTTGCACCCCGCCGCATAGGGTAGGATTGAAAGAGACCCAGCAATTTACCGCGGATATAAGCGCTGGCAAAATGCTCCGTGGCAATGTTTATCTCTCCGTTGTACCAGGCATCCCCAATCTTCACCAGCACCGGGGAAATCACATCAAAGAGCAGGCGCGGCAACTCGTACATTTGCTGCGCCTCCCGCAACAGGTCAGCAACCCGGTCTTCCTGGTGCTTGATGAAAGCCACGAATACATTATCCACCAGCACCTCCACCGGGATGGCAGGCTTGCGGGGGGTGATGACCGGTTCCACGGGCAACAGTTCAGGCCAGTTGCCAGCCTGGGTGCGTTGGTTGAGTTCCGCCACCGCCTGGCTGATGGGGATATTCCCATCCACCTGGCTCTTGATCCAGCGCAATATGGCTACATCCCGCTCGGAATACAGGCGGTAGCGGTTATCGCCCCGCTGCGGGGTGAGCAAATCGTAACGCCGCTCCCAGGCCCGTAAGGTCACCGGCAGAATGCCGGTTTGAGAACTGACGATCTTAATGGTAAATTTTGGATCATCGGAAAAATCAGCGATGGTAGTCATTTCATGCTCCTCGTTTGTATCTTGTTTGTACAAAGTTATTATAACACCTTTTTCGTTGTATAACCTTAAAATAGTTTAACAAAATTCGTTTTTCCCGCAATTTTCTTTTCTTTTTTTGCGCGCTGAATTTGACTTGCGATGCACGAAACCCCCGCTATAATAGGAGTATCCTATCCATTGGAGGGGCATTATGAAAATCCAAGCCAGCCGCCGAGAAAAATTCCGCTATTGGGTGGATAACCAGTTCTCCGGCGGCACCGCCACCCTCATTAAATGGTTGGGGCTGGCCTCCCTGGCGGTCATCAGCATCGCCGCCGCCATCCTCTCCCTCCTTCAAATCACCCCGCCGGGTGGCGAGCGAATGTCCTTCCTGGAAGCATTCTGGCAAAGCCTGATGCGTACATTGGATGCTGGTACGATGGGAAGTGATGAAGGGTTGGGGTTCCGCCTGGTAATGTTCCTGGTAACCCTGGCGGGTATCTTCATCATCGGCGCCCTGATCGGCATCCTCACCACGGGGATGGAAGGAAAATTAGAGGAGTTGCGCCGGGGACGCAGCCGGGTGTTGGAAGAAAACCATATCCTGCTGTTGGGCTGGAGCGACCAGGTTTTCATCCTGCTCAATGAATTAATGATAGCCAACGAGAACCAGGATCATGCCGTGCTGGTGGTGTTGAGCGGGGAAGAAAAACAGAGCATGGAAGAGGCCATCCAGCAGCGGGTGCAAAAGCGGGGGAAAACCGAGGTGGTCTGCCGCCAGGGAGATCCGATTGACCTGGCCGACCTGACAATGGTCTCCTTGAACACCTCGCGGGCGGTGATTATTCTCTCCCCGGGCGGGGAAGATGCCGACAACCAGGTTATCAAAACCGTACTG
>CALESS010000385.1 GCA_937907495.1 uncultured Anaerolineaceae bacterium | reverse complement strand
CCCCCTTCCTGATCCAAATCTGGAAAGAGGAAGCCGCCATCCCCGCGCTGAAACCAGGCAGGGTGAGCCTGCGCGACCGGTGAAAAAGCAGAGATCCGTTCCGGTTCCACCCACAATCCAAACCCCAGGCCCGCGGCGCGCACTTCTTCCGAAAAACCATGCATTTTCCCCCGGAAGGCCGCGTCCATTTTCTCCTGCCAATCCCCCACCTGGTTATACCAATCGCCGCGGCCATTGCCAAACCAACCGGCATCCACCACGAATATTTCGCAGCCTGCTTTTTTGGCAGCCTGAAGTTGAAGGCGCAAGCGGTCAGGTTGCAAAGAATCATATCCATCAAACCAGGTGTTGTAAATAACGGGAGGACTTTGTTTTGCGGAGATCCACCCGGTGCGATTTGCAAAACGCTGCAAGATTAACCCTTGCAAGGCAACGGCTCCGTTTTTGGGGTCATTTCCTTCCACCGCCTGGATGAGAATCTCCGGGGCTTTCAAAATTCCACCCGGAGGCAATGGATTGCGCAGGAACTGCTCCGAGAGGCCCATCTCCACCACCAGGAAGGGAGCGCTCTCCTCTTTTGGAGTGCGGCCCTGGTCAACCTGGATCGTCCAATCCCCCAGGGGAAGAAGATGAAAGGCCAGGCTGTTGGGGTGGTCCACCGAGGATGAAAACAAATAGGGAGAGGAGAACCCGGTGGTTCTACCGCCTTGCGAGTGGAGGGCGAAGCGTCCAGAATAAAAGCGCTGGAAATGTCCCTGGTTCTCATGACACCAGGAGGCGGATTGAGTGTAATGGGTATATTCTGCCGGGGAAAAGGTGAAGCGCGCCAGAAAGCGGGTGATCACTTGGGCAGAGCCGCCCTTGTTTTTCAGGCAATCCTGGCGGCTCCATATTCCGTGCGCGCCGTCCCACTGCCACTCACTGATGATGAGCAAATCCGTATCCCCCACCCCGATCGTCATTTTCAAATGGTCTGCGGAATTTTCATAATCCAGCAACAAAAAATCTTCCGGGGAGAACGACCGCTCCACGGTCTCCAGCACAAACAATCCCCGGGTATTGGCGGGGCCGTTGTTTTCGCCGTTAAAACCACATTCCCAGCCACAGAGCAATTGCAGCCAGGGGTATGGACGGGTTAAAAATAATTTGGTTTCCTGGATGGGTTTGCCAAATGTGGCTGTGGTGGATTTCATCGGTACCCCTCCCGTTCATGACCCGAAATTGGATTTAGCTTGCGTGTGGAAAATGCTCGAACATGCAGTCCGCAGTAAAGCGGCGGTCCCACACGTCCGCTGCCGGTGTGTCCTGCGGCCGCCGGGCGATGGGCAGGCTTTGTGCCCCCCAATAAGGCGATTCGATTCATCTCAATCGGGAAAGTCAGGTCCCCTCCCTGGGGCGCTCCGCGGCGTTACGTGCCTGTGAACAGGCTGCATTGCAAGCGGATAAAATCTCCCGATGCCGAATACGCCCCTGAAGCCAGGCTACTCTCTCTTGAAATGGAAGGCAACACCTCCACACACCTCAAAAAGCGGAAGTGGTCTTGGCCTGCTTTCAAACGAAGTACTCACTGCCCAAATCCAATAAATCATCCGAATCATAATCTTGCGGAATTACATCATATGGTTTTGGCGGATTGAAGTAATCATATATAGGCTTTGATAATTCCTGCAC
>CALESS010000384.1 GCA_937907495.1 uncultured Anaerolineaceae bacterium | reverse complement strand
CGCACGCTTCCGCTTGCGGCTCTGTGTAACGCATGCCCCAGCTTGCGGCTGTATGTAACGCACGCTTCCGCTTGCGGCTCTGTGTAACGCAAGCTTCAGCTTGCAGCTCTGTGTAACGCCCGCTTCAGCTTGCGGCTGTATGTAACGCACGCTTCAGCTTGCGGCTCTGTGTAACGCCCGCTTCAGCTTGCAGGTATGTGTAACGCAAGCTTTAGCTTGCGGCTCTATGTACCCCTTGCTTCAGCTTGCGGCTATGTGTAACGCAAGCTTTAGCTTGCGGCTGTGTGTAACGCAAGCTTTAGCTTGCGCTGTGGACAAGCTAAAGCTTGTCTTACAATTTCCGCGTAACGCAAGCTTCAGCTTGCAGGTATGTGTAACGCACACTTTAGCTTGCGCTGTGGACAAGCTAAAGCTTGTCTTACAATTTCCGCGTAACGCAAGCTTTAGCTTGCGCTATGGACAAGCTAAAGCTTGTCTTACAGGTTCCGCGTAACGCATTCATTAGCTTGTCTTACACGCTCCGGGGCAGGGAGGATATAGTTCGCAAAAATGAAAAGCCGAAATCCTTGCATCCCGCCCGGCAAATCATTACAATATTCCTATGAACATCCCCTATGGCCCCATTCTTGTTGTGGAAGACACCCCCAGCGTGCGCGAACTGCTGGAGGTCACCCTGCGTTTCAAAGGTTACCCGGTGATTTCCGCGGCCAACGGCCAGGAAGCCCTGGAGATGATCGCCAAACAGCGCCCGGCTATCATCATCACCGATATCCTCATGCCCAAACTGGATGGCTACGCCCTTGTGCATGACCTGCACAAGAATCCGCTGACGGCCCAGATCCCGGTCATCTTTGTCTCCGCCACCTACGTCACCAACGAAGATAAAGCCTTTGCGCTCTCCCTGGGTGCCGTGCGTTTCATTGAAAAACCAATTGATACCGAGGACTTCCTGCTGACCATCGCCGAGATCCTGACCCAGGGCACCCCCAAAGCGGCCGAACCGATGGATGACCAAACCTTTTATCGCACCTATCGCAGCCGGGTGGAAGCCAAGCTGCGCCACAAGAACACGCAAATCAGCCGCACCGAGCGCCTGTTGGAGAGCCTGCCCGCCGAGCAGCGCCCGGCCTTTGAAGCCCTGTTGCAAGAATCAATTTCCGACCGCAACGAACTCCAGCGTGAGATGGAAGACCTGCTGCAAACCCTTAAAACCTTAAGCATCGGAGAGTAATCCAAATTGATGAAACCGAACCTGAATACTCTGATCACCCTGGCCAAAGGCGCCGGGGAAATTCTGCGCGCCGGTTACAGCCAGGCCAAAGAAATCCGCCACAAAGGCATCGTGGACCTGGTCACCCAGTACGACCACCAATCCGAAAATTACCTGGTAGGTGAAATCCGCCGCCAATTCCCGCACGACCCCATCGTCACCGAAGAAAGCGGATTGTTGGAAGGCAGCGGCGGCGGACGTTGGTACATTGATCCGCTGGATGGCACGGTCAATTTTGCCCACGGCGTGCCGCTGTTTTGCGTCTCGCTGGCCTATGAAGAAGCCGGGCAAATGAAGTTCGGCGTAGTTTACGAACCCCTGCGGGATGAATGTTACTGTGCCGAGGCGGGCCGGGGCGCCACGCTCAACCAAGAGCCAATCCACGTCTCGGAGGCCCCCGACCTGATTCATTCCCTGTTGGTGACCGGCTTCCCCCACGAACTGCTGGAGACCCCCAACAACAACCTGGATAACTTTGTAAATTTTTCCCGCCGCTGCCAGGCAGTGCGCCGGCTGGGTTCTGCCGCCCTCGACCTGTGCTATGTGGCTTGCGGACGGCTGGATGGCTACTGGGAGACCCGCTTGAGCGCCTGGGATGTGGCGGCGGGCGGATTGATCGTGCGCGAGGCCGGCGGCACCGTCACCAGCCTGCAAGGGGACCCGCAGATCATGCTGCCACCCTTCTCGGTGTTGGCTGCCAACCCCACCCTTCATCCGCTGATGCTGGCTGTACTGCAAGATAAGGTATAATTTCTTCAGATCTATCCCCCGCAGCCAACTTGCCCCGGGGAAACAACCACAAACCGCAACGCAAACTTCACCCAACCTCTCCTCGCGCAGCACCCCACAAGGGCCGGTGGGGAGAGGAATTTTTCAATAAAGGGCAGCCCATGAACCTCAAGACCACCTCTTATCCTCAAACCCGCTGGAGCCTGGCGGATTTGTTCCCCTCGCTGGAGGGGCCTGAATTTCAGAATGCACTCGGCGAGTTGGAAAAACAGGTCGCCGAGTTTGAAGCAATTCGCCCCCAATTGAGCGAAGACCTCTCCGCTGAAAAGTTTCTCTCCTTCCTGCGGCAGTTGGAAGCCGTGGCGATTGCGGAATCCCGGCTGTACGGATTTGTGGAGCTGACGTTTTCCGAGGATACCCAGAACCAGGCCGCCCTCTCCAACCTGCAGAAGGTGGACCAGGCCATGGCGGAACTGGGTAACCGCTCCCTGTTCTTCAGTCTGTGGTGGAAGGACCTGCCGGATGCCGCCGCCGAACGCTTGATGGCTGGTGCAGGGGATTTTCGTTACTTTTTGGAAGAAATGCGGCACTTCAAGCCCCACACCCTGACCGAGGCCGAAGAGAAGATTATCAACCTGAAGAATGTAACCGGTGTCAACGCCCTCAATACCCTGTATGAAATGATCACCAATGGTTACGTTTTCCATCTCAAAGTGGATGGACAAGATAAGGAAATGACCCGCGGCGAGTTGATGTCCTATGTGCGCCAGCACGACCCGGACCTGCGCGCCGCCGCCTACCAGGAACTGTACCGCGTGTATGGCAAGGATGGTCCGATCTTGGGACAGATGTATCAATCGCTGGTGCGCGACTGGCGCAATGAAAAAGTGAACCTGCGCAAATTCGCCCAGCCCATCTCCGCCCGCAACCTGGTCAACGACATTCCCGACCCGGTCGTGGACACGCTGCTGGATGTGGCAGCCCGCAACGTGGGCATTTATCAGCGCTTCTTCCAACTCAAGGCCCGCTGGCTGGGCATGGAACGCCTGCGCCGGTATGATCTGTACGCCCCGGTGGTGAAATCCGATCAGACCTACGATTTCGAAACCGCCGCCAGCATGGTGCTGGATTCCTTCAACCAATTTGACCCGCAGTTGGCGGAACTGGCCGAGCGGGTGTTTGCCCAGGGACACCTGGACAGCCAGGTGCGCAAGGGCAAGCGCGGCGGGGCTTTCTGCGCCACGCCCCTGCACAACGTCACCCCCTGGGTACTGGTCAATTACCAGGGCCGGGCGGATGATGTCGCCACCCTGGCCCACGAACTCGGGCATGCCATCCACTCCATGTTGGCCGCCCACCACACGGCTTTCACCGCCCACGCCTGCCTGCCACTGGCAGAAACTGCCTCCACCTTTGGTGAGATGATGTTGGTGGATCAATTGCTGGCTGCAGGGGATGAAAACGTGCAGCGCGACCTGCTTTTCCGCCAGGTGGATGATTCCTACGGCACCATCCAGCGCCAGGCTTTCTTTGCCCTGTTTGAACGCCAGGCCCACCAGATGACCGTTGCCGGCGCCTCACCCGATGAACTGGCTGCCGCCTACATGGAAAACCTCAAGAGCCAGTTTGGCGAGGCCGTGGATGTGGCCGATGAATTCCGCTGGGAGTGGGTCTCCATCCCGCACATTTACGGCGTGCCTTTTTACGTTTACGCCTACGCCTTTGGGCAGTTGTTGGTGCTCTCGCTCTACCAGCAATACAAAGTGGAAGGTGAGTCCTTCAAGCCGCGCTACCTGAAAATTTTGACCACGGGCGGCGCCAAAGCGCCGGTGGAGTTGCTGGCAGATGCCGGTATTGACGTCAGCAAGCCAGAGTTCTGGCAGGGCGGGTTTGATGTCATCAGCGGGCTGGTCAGCAAACTGGAAGCTTTACCCATTCAGAAATAAACCAAGGGGGCCTGTATGTACCTGGCAATTGAAGGTGTAATCGGCGTGGGCAAAACCACCCTGGCGCGCATGTTGCAGCCGGCTTTTGAGGCCGGGCTGCTGCTGGAGGTATTCGAGGAAAACCCGTTTCTGAGCAACTTCTATGGCGATCGCGCTCGTTATGCGTTCCAAACACAGATGTTCTTCCTGCTCAGCCGCTACTATCAGCAGCGGCGGGGCGTAAAAGAGCACATGGATGCCGGTCGCTCGCTGATCAGCGATTACACCTTCGAGAAGGATGCGCTGTTTGCCCGCGTCAACCTGGGTGGGGATGAGTTGGAAATGTATCAGCGTATTCACGAGGCGCTGGGCGAAAAGACCACCCAACCGGATTTGATCATCTATCTGCGCACAGATTCCAACGTTCTCATGCACCGCATCGCCCAGCGCGATCGGCCTTACGAGCGGCAGATGGAACGGGCCTACATCGAGCAGTTGATTCGTTCTTACGATGAATTTTTCCTCGAGGAAACGCATCACCCGTGGCCGGTGCTGGTGATTGAGTGTGGCGACCTGGATTACGTCCGCAACCCGGAAGATTTGCGCTTCATCGAGGACCGCATCCGCCAGACCATGCACCTGGCGCCTTACCAGGCGGTTCTGCCCCTGCAAGACGGAAGATAGGCCATTGGCGGGCCGGGCTGACTGCCCCTGCGCACAAAGGATGATGAAGAGGCAGCGCCTCGCCTGACTAAAGGATGAACCGGCCGGTGGCATTGCCCACCCCTACGAAATGACTGGGAGAAAACCATGCGTATCACCCGCGACACCCTGCTGAAAGCCGCCAAAGATTGGACGGCTGCCCGCTTACGCCAGGACCGCAGCGTGGTTTGCGTTTACCTGACCGGCTCGCTGCTGGGAGAGGAACCGCTGCTGGGTGGCACGACCGATATTGACCTGGTGTTCGTCCATCCAAACGAAGTGGAAAAGCCGCGCGAGATTGTGCGCTTGACGGATGATGTGCATATTGATGTGGCTCATCTTTCCCAATCTGTGTTTCACCAGCCGCGCCACCTGCGGGTGGATGCCTGGGTGGGCTCGTACCTGTGCGCCGGCCCGCTGATGCTGCACGACACCCAACATTGGTTTGAATTTACCCAGGCCAGCGCATTTTCACAATTTTTCCGGCCGGAAAATGTTATTGCGCGCTCCCGTCCCTTTGCGGAATCCGCCCGCCAGAGCTGGCTGGAATTGCACAGCCTGACCGGCGACCCGGATATTTCCGCCCGCCAGGACTACCTGAAAGCATTGGAGAACGCAGCCAACGCCATTGCCGTGTTGAACGGCCCGCCGCTCACCGAGCGCCGTTTTCTGCTGGAATTTCCGCAGCGGGCGCAAGCCGTGGGCCGCCCCGGCCTGGCCGGCGGTTTGGTGGACCTCTACCTGCCGGAACCTCCCGACAGCGAAACCTGGAAAATGTGGCTCGAAAACTGGCGGACGGCCTTCACCGCCGCCGCTCAACAACCGGGGTATCCGCCCCGCCTGCACCCCGGCCGGCTGCGCTATTACGAGCGGGCCGCCGAAGCCCTTCTTCCCGACCAACCCGCCGCCGCCATGTGGATTTTACAGCGCACCTGGACCCTGGCCCTGGCCAGCCTGCCCGGGATTGAGGGGCAAATGGCACCCTGGGAAAGCATGTGCCAGGCCTGTGGGTTGAGCGGAGCCGATTTCACCCAGCGGCTGGCAGCGCTGGATGTGTACCTGGATTCGGTGGAAGAAACGCTGGATTTGTGGGCGCAGGCCAACGGAGTCTAGCCTATATATGGGGGGTAGGCAAAATCCCCCCGGGGAGTCGTTTTCCACAAAAACTGTGGATAAATGCCAATAATCTGTGGATAAACGGACTCTGCTGTGGAAAACTCGTTCGATTGGACTCCCAACTTGCAACTCTGCAAAACAAACATACCCCCATATATGGGGGTATGTTTTTAGAGTCTTTCCACATCTATTTTTGCATGTTTCACGGACTTTGGAGATCTCGAATCTCT